>JBAUZZ010000194.1:0-5174 GCA_049585495.1 Chthoniobacterales bacterium
ACCTGGATCCCCGCACCCAAGAACGCCTGACCGCTCGCACCAAAAACCACCGGACAGCGGGCTACGACTTCACGTTCTCGGTCCCGAAATCCGTTTCGCTTTATCTCGCTCGCAATCCCGGCAGCGAAGTTCGCCAGATGATCATGGATTCGTTTTCGGAAACCATGACTTCGATCGAAGCCGAGATGAAAACGCGGGTTCGAGGGCGCGGCGCTGATGGAAGAGAGCGTCACGAAGAACGAGTCACGGGTAACCTGGTCTACGCAGCCTTTGTTCATGACACCTCCCGGCCGGTGGATGGAATTCCGGATCCTCATTTTCACATCCATTCCTACGTGCTGAACGCGACTTTTGACCGGGTAGAAAACCGGTGGAAAGCAGGCTTCTTCCGGGAGCTAAAGGCTGATGCGCCGTTCTGGGAAGCATCGTTTAACGCTCGTGTAGCTGAAAGGCTCCTGGCTGCAAGCTACGGCATCCGGCGCACGGAGCGAGATTTTGAGCTCGCAAACGTCGATCGCAGCCTGATCGAGAAGTTTTCCCGGCGCACACAGGAAATCGAAAAGCTCGCGCGGGAGAACCTTAAAGCGCTCGAGAAGCGAGCGCGGGCTTTGGTGGCCAAAACTGGGATGTCCTTTGGGCAAGCTTTCGCGCAAGTCAAAGGCGAACTTGGCGCTAAGACGCGCGAGGCCAAAGACAAGGGTCCTATGGACCAGGCCAAGCGTTTGGAACACTGGGACAGTCTTTTGACTGAAGACGAGCGCCGCGCCTTGTCAGCTGAAGCTGTCAAGGCGGCGGCCTCAAAGGACTTGTTGGACGCTCGGGCGGCCCAGGACTTGGCGATCGAAGAAATCTTCGAGCGCTCTTCGACCAGTTCAAAGCGCCGCCTGGTTGCTCAGGCGCTGCGGCGCGGGATCGGTTCGCTATCGGTTCCCGATGCCGAACATTTCGGGGATCGGGATGCGCGGGTCTTGCAGGGCAAGCTCAATCGGGTTACCACCCACACAGTCGCGGAGGAAGAACGCCGGATTATCACCATGGTGAACGCTGGAAAAGGCGCGCTCGAGCGGCTGGATCCTCTAAAGTCCTGGCGGCCCATCAACCCGCATTTGAACCCTCAACAACAAATGGCGATCCATCATTTGCTTGGCTCTTCTGACCAATTTGTAGCCATTCGGGGCGCGGCCGGCACCGGCAAGACCACCATGATGAAGGAGGCCGTGCCGACGCTTGCCGCTTTCGCCGAGCGCGACGTGGCCGTTTTTGCGCCCTCGAGCGCGGCGACCGACGTGCTCCGCTGCGACGGCTTCGAGGGGGCTGAAACCTTCCAGATGCTTCAGCACAACCAAAGACTCCAGGAAGAGGTCGCCGCGAAGATCATTTGGGTGGATGAAGCCGGCTTTCTTTCCGCGAAACAGATGCTCTGGCTTGCCGAGTTCGCCAAGCGAAATGGTAACCGGGTCATCTTAAGCGGTGATACCCACCAGCATCATAGCGTCGAGCGCGGTGATATGCTTCGCATCCTGGAAAAGGCCGAAGCGATTAGCACTGCACAGCTGACCGAAATTCTGCGCCAGCAGGAGCCAGAGCTGCGTGCGGCGGTCTTTTCGTTAAGCGAAGGCGACATCGCCAAAGGATTCGAAGCGCTCGATGTTCAGGGCCGGATCACCGAGCTCGAAGACGACTCCGAAAGGGTCAACGCGATAATCGAGGCTCACTTGGGCGCTTTGAAAGAAGGAAAAACTTCGGTCATTGTCTCCCCCACCCACGCCGAAGGGCGCCATGTCGCGGAATCTTTGCGCGCAGCGATGCGAGAACAAGGATTGCTGACGGGAGAAGAGGTGAAACTCACCCGGCTGCAGAACACCGGCTGGACTTACGCGCTACGCTGCGACGCGATCAACTACGCTCCCGGCCAGGTGATCGAGTTTCACCAAAGAACTCAAGCGCTAGTTGAAACGGATCGATACATGATCACCGCCACGGGAAAATCCGGGCTAAAGCGCCTTGAAGCCCCTGGACTTTCTCCCCTCACCCTGCGTTCCGACGGTGAGGTTGGTGATTGGGTTCAAGTGCCGCACCGGGAGTATTTCCAGCGCGGTGAAAAGTGGGAGGTAGTTTCGGCGACTGAAGGCAAGATTTTGCTGGAGCGGTCCGGCGTTCACCGATCGCTTTCGGCGAGCCGTGCTTCGTCGTTTTCGGTTTTCGAGAAGGAAGAGATCCTGGTCGCTGTTGGCGATACGGTGCGCGTCACCAAGACTCATCGAAGTATTGAAGGCCGGGATCTGATCAACAATGATCTGCTCAAAGTAATCGCGACCGCGGACGGGCTAGTCCGTTTCGATAACGGCGAAAGTTTGGGCGTAAAGGAGCTCGCACACATCGACCAGGGCCACGTCGTGACCAGTCACGCGAGCCAGGGTAAGACCGTTGACCAAGTGTTGATCAGCGCGCCGGTCAACAGCTTTGACCTGGTCAACGCCATTATGTTTTACGTCTCGGTTTCGCGCGGCAGGAAGCAAGCGCGCGTGTTCACTGATTCGAAAGCTGCGCTGCTCGAAACGATCGAAACCAACTTGGGTACCCGGCTAAGCGCTTCCGAACTCCTGAATGAAGTCGCCCAAACCGCCGAAGAAAAAGTGCGCGCCGCTGCTCGCAAAGAAAGGCTCGAAGCAAAGCGGGACGACTTGGAACTTAAGGAAGCAGAGTTTGAGGCGCGCCGGCTCACCGAGCGCAAATCTGACAAAGCGATTCTGGCCAAGCTGTATCGCAGCGGCAGACTACCAGGTGGCCGGAGAGCAGACAAGCTGCGCGCGGCTAAAGAGCTCTTGGCCAAGCTGACTCCAGACGAATTGCGGGAGCTTGGACCGACGTTAGGTCGCATCATTGCAGGCGCGGAGCGCGGTGGCCGCGTTGCGCTGCCGATAGCTCGGCGGTCCAGAAATACACAATCCAAAAAGCCCGGCAAGAAAACCGTGACCAACTACGAAAGAGAGCTACGCCAAAGATTTGCGCAGCGGTTCCCAAGTCCAACCCCGGAGCAGTCCGCGAAAATTGAACGGAAAATTGACCAACTTATGACTAGGCAGCGTCAAGCGCCGGCGGCCCAGGCCGTTAGTCTTGAGCTTTTGCAAGTTAAGTCCTACGAAACCCGTCTGCGGACTACGCTCGCCACGAAATACCCAAATCTCACGCCGGCGCAAGCCAGGCAGCTTGAGGCACGCGTCGGCCAGCTCGTTGCACAATACCGTGCAGGCTTGGCGGCCCGAGCCCAAAGCGTTAAGCGCTACCACCAGCCGCAGACTAGAACGCAAACCCAGGACAAGGAAATCACCCGTGAACGGTAATTCGCAACAGTTCGAGCCGTCTGCTCTTAAGCGGATGTACACTAAACCGCGACGCTCGGCGGCCTGGGAAGAGGTCACGCCTCCGGTAGTTCGTTTTTGGACGGACGACGGCGATTGCTGGGGATTGCCTTTCCATCATCTGACGGCCACTCACTACAGCGCTAAGGACCAGCGCCTGCTGATCGATTGGGCATTGGGGACGATTATGGTGGTTGGGCCGAAGGCGCTGGATTTCTACGACGACTTTTCCAATCATTGCGCGACACTCATAAAGGCTGACGGCAAGGACATCCTGTCGGTGACGATGCACCTCAGGACCGAAGCGGACGCGGAGGCCGATGCCAAATCAATCATTCCCAAAATCACTGACGCGGATTTGAATGTTGATGGGGAAACTTTTGGCCGGTCTCGGTGAAGGCCCGGCCCTCGGAATCAGTCCTTGAGGTCGCCGTTTTTTGACTCGGGAACCTCGATACGGCAACGATTCGAGGCTCATCGCTTCATCCAGCAATTCTAGCTAGAGCAGTGGAGTTTCCGCCGCTCTTTCTCATATCAGCTAAGGTAGCGCTTGAAGCAGCAAACCGTCGCGTCAGCGTGCTACGTTCGGAACCACTCGAGAGCGTATTGCGAAAATATTTTGCTGACCGGTTTTGCCAAAGGCAAGGCTTTTCGAGGCAGTGACCAGGAGGCGATTTGAGGCGGTTTTCTTGTTGCTCCGCTATCATGGCCTTCGCTTCAGCACTCCAAAGGACATGGGAGGCTACCGCTCAGCTTGCTTGCGCTATCTGATGCGAGCACCGTGGAGGAAGCGGAGGATTTCGACATGACGGTCTGCTTCGCGAACTTCGTAAACGATCAAGTACTTTCCGTAAATTAGTTTCCGGGCCTTTGGCCGGGATCTCATTTGCTGGCCCCGATATGGCAGTGTTGCCAAGCTGAACGCCGTTTCAACCAGTGCCAGACCGAGCTTCTCAGCGGCTGCAGGATTGTCCCGAGCAATGAATAAAACGATTTCAGCGAGATCTTCTGCCGCCTGATCGTTTAGGCGGACCGAGTAGCGCATTTGCGGACGAGCTCTCTCGCTTCTTCAATGCTAATGCCCTTGCCGGTTTGTGATGACCGGAAGCCTTCATCCACGGCTGCAATCAGCGCTTCGGTTTCAGGAAATTCGTCAGCCGCCAGCCATTCCCGAACATACTGGCGTTCTTCGGGAGTCAGCTTCGGCAGTTCTTCGAGAATTTCCTTGATGCTCATTATGCTGCCTGAACTTATCGATGTTGCTGACCGATCGCCAGTCTAAAGAAAGTTTTCGCCGTTCCTTGCGAGTGAACGGGCAGGCTCGTGGGCGGATCCCTGCCAAGGGTTCGACTCTTTATGTATTACCGGCCGGTGCTGCATCCTTTCTCGGCCGGCCGCGTAATGATTTCTTGAACTCATCAAATATCATCCGAGTTTTCTGCCTCTTTTTCTCCCATTCTTCAGCGCTCATCTCTGGCGGCAGTTCCTGGGCCGGGGGTTGAGGCTTCGGTTTTGGTGCCGCCTTGCGTTTCACGGGCAGCTTCCAATCGCCTTTGAGGGCCGCTAGAAATGTCCGTGCTGCGTTGGGGCGTTGTTCGGAGTTCACGACTGCGATCTTCTCCTCGATATAGGCCATCCCGTTGGTTTGGATGTATCGATCGATAGTCTTCATCTGGGGCACACTTAGTCCGAAATCATCCTTGAGCTTGCGGAGGAAAGCGGCCGCTCCCGATTGGGCGTCGTCATTGGGCTCAGGCAACTCCAATTCCAGTTGAGGAAACTGCGGGATGGGCACGGCCTCGAGCTCCGACG
>JBAUZZ010000195.1:0-35056 GCA_049585495.1 Chthoniobacterales bacterium
TTCCACTCCTCCACTTTATTTCTTAGCTTGGATAGCGTCCAGGGTCTCGCGGACCTGTTCGAGCAGCCGTTGCTGCGTATATGGCTTCGCAATAGATCCGCGGAGTCCATGCGCTAGCATACGGTCCAATTTTGCTTGATCGGTGAATCCGCTGCTTAAAACGACAGCGATGTTCGGATCGATCTTGCGAAGGCGGTTGAATACATCCTCTCCATCCATGCTCGGCATAATGAGATCGAGGATCACGAGCGAAATGTAGGGGCCGAGTTTCTCGAAGATCGCGATAGCCTGGTCACCGTCCGGAGCAGTGACCACTTTGTAGCCTTCGTCACAGAGCATTAATTTAGTTAACACACAGACATGAGGCTCATCGTCAACCAACAAGATCAGGGGACGGTTGCCAGTGATGTTCGAGATCGCGAGATCGTTTCCATCGGCCAATGCTTGAAGCCCCTCCGAAGCGTCCGAGCGGGTTTCGAGGGCGAAATTATTTGGCGGATCAGCTCCAGCACGACCTGAACCACTCTTTCCCTTCGTCGGTGGCATGATTGCTTGTTGCACGTTAGCACTCGATTTCTGGAGATGCTCGGCAATTGTTCCGGATTCCGAAGTTAGTTAGCCCGCAAAAATCACACGCTGGAGAATTGACGAGCTCATACGGCGGATGCGGCTCCGCCGCGCTGTGAGCGATCCAGGCTAGCGAGGAAAGAATTTTGTCACGGCGAACGATTCGGATCATCCTTGACACAGACCCACCACACACAGGCAACCAGTGCGGCGCCCAGAAACAAAAACATTCCCAAAGTCAGCATACGCTCAGGTCATGCCGGAATACGCTTCCGGAGTCAAAACGAAATTTCGGCTCCGGACGATTTTTCAGAGAGCGACGCCGAAGAAGTCTCGGAAAATCTCGCGGTAGACAGCGCGCTTGAATTCGGGAACCCAGTTCAATTGGAATTCGCTGGGATAAATCCAGCGACCATTTCTGAATTCGCGCGGATCGAGCACTAGCTGAACGAGAGGATCGGCCTCCGCCAGGTCGACCAAAAAATACGTTTGCTCTTGTCCGTGAAATCCTTCTTTAGTACGGCCGTTTGTGAAAACGTAACGGTATGGCTGTCTTTTTTCGACGACGTAATATTGGTTAGGCTGTAGTGAAGTCTCCTCCAGAATTTCCCGCGCCAGCGCTTCCTCAGCTGTTTCGAAATGTTTGACGCCGCCTTGAGGAAATTGCCAAGACCCCGGCACGTCTGCGCGTTCGCCGAGAAAGATCTTCCCGTCGGCTCGACGAATAATCGCAGCTACATTTGGACGATAGGTGGCCTGTTGCATTGCAGAAGAAGCGGAGAAGCGGAGAAGCGGAGAAGCGGAGAAGCGGAGAAGCGGAGAAGCGGAGAAGCGGAGAAGCGGAGAAATGGAGTGATGGAGTAATGGAGTAATGGAGTGATGGAGTAATGGAGTGATGGAGTAATGGAGTGATGGAGTAATGGAGTGATGGAGTAATGGAGTGTTGGAGAATTGGAGTGTTGGAGAATTGGAGTGTTGGAGTAATGGTTTAGAAGCCGTAGGTTCTGACAGGCAGCGTCTCGTTTGTGTTCTAGAGATTTCGATCAGTTGGAATGTTTTGGGGCCCAGATTCTGAGAGCAATGACTTGAATGATTGGCGTGCCCATTACTCCATTTCTCCATTTCTCCATTTCTCCATCCCTCCACTCTCCTAGGCTAGTGCCGAAACATGTCCAGCAGTGATTTCGCAGCGTCTTTAAGGTCGCTCTTGAAATCTTGTGTCATCCTTTCCTGAATCGCTTTCACTAGGCGTTTGGACAGGTCTTCTTTAGGCTGACGCAACGTTCCCGAGATCCTCATCGTCGTCCAACGCAGCCCGTCACGTTCTTCGGTGAAAACTTTCTCCGTCGCCCCGGGTATAATGTTTAGAATCCGGGGTGAGAAACCGATAAGTAGATTCGCGTCGATTTGACCGCCGTCAATCGCTCCGCTTCCTTCGACCCGGATCTGGTCCTGACGCCGCGCAACGAGGTCCGAGAATTCTGTGCGCCGGTTGTGATAGCGGATATTGGCGTTGACCGAGTCAAGGGAGAAGTCCGTTAAGCCGCCAGCTTCGGCTAACGGGCGCAACTTTCCGAACACGCTTAAGGCATCCAACTTCGCATTCATGATTTGGATTACCCCGGTTAATCCGCCTTCCTCGATATGGTCCAGACTGCCGAGGTAGTCGAACTTCCCGTCTGCCGTCCCAGTCATTGTCCAATCTTCAGGCAGGACTGAGACTAGACTTATGCCACTGAAATCGGCGTGCATGTTCGTCATTAGCTGATCGCGCAAATTGATCGCGCCGCGCGCGGTGATATCGCCTCCGGCCTCAGTTCGGAGCTTGGCTTGATCGATCGTCAGCGCGTTCTGGGCAAACTCTCCGGAAACGGAATCGAGATTGAGTGCCGGGTAATTCGCCTGCCGAGCGGTGCCCCCGGTGGCCGAGAATCGCCAGCTATCTGGCCCTTTTCGCGATGCAACGACCGCCGTGGCCAGGAGGTCTCCTAATTCGGCTCGAGTGTTTTTCCAATGCAAGTTGGCTTTCTCGACCTGGATCTTGTTAACCTGGAGGCTGACATTGAGCGAAGGCAGGCGCAGAGAATCTTTTGGGGGGACTTGCGTAATCACCGGAGCAGGCCTTTTTCCGAGCACGACGTCCAGTCTTCCCACAGCAAGCTCATCAATAACCAGAGCGCGAGCCAGAACATCGGGCCAGCCAAGATGTGCTGTCACATTCGAGGCATACAGCGAAGCGAGTTTACTTTTGGCAGAACCTTGCGCGGAAAAGGCAGGTGAGTGAAATGTCGCGCCCGTCCAGGTGAAAGGTTCGAACTGTCCATCAGCTCGCAGAGAGTGACTTACTCTCCGGTCGATCCATTTTCGAAAGGTATCGCTCCGAATAAACCCGCTAGCACCTGTCCATCCGATAATCGCCAGCGCAATGCAGCTGCCGAGTATCACGAGAAGAATTCGAACGCGTTTCACGATAAATAGAGACGGCTAAGGGACGATTTCGTTTGACCCAATTTTTCGACGTGGCCTTTGCAATATTTTTTGCCTCAGCAAGAATCCGATGATCGCAGCCGGAGGGAAAGCGAAGAGATGCCAATAATTCGTCCAGGGAGCGACTGGTGGTTCAACGTTGAGTATGGCTTGGGTCATCCCCGTTGTATTCTTGCAGTGAACCAATACCGAAAGCTGCCATCTGCCCTCGGTTGGGATCCGGACCAGCGCTGAATATAGAAGAAGATTCGGTCCTGTGGCGCGATTGGCCTTGATTCGGGTCAACTCCTGATTCGTGCCACTGATGCAAGCGGGTGGCGCCCACGCCGCTCCTTGACCGATTTTGGAGTCGTCCAACGGCGATAGCCCAAGCGTCACGTCAGCGTCAAGGACCGGTTCGCCATGAGGCGACGTTTGAACGAATACACTGAGATCGACCAGGCCCGCCCGAATTACTCCCGGTTCACTAAAGAGGGTGACCTGAAACGGCCCGGCGGCAGACTGGAGTTGCACGGAGCCGCCGTCCGCGTGAGCGATGTGTGCGCAGACGAGCGTCATCGCTACGATTACAGTGGAGAGGCGCAGAGTAGCACGGGCGTCTCGCCCGTAGTTCTTCAACACGGGCGAGACGCCCGTACCACTCTGCCCGCTTATCTGGCTCATCGATTCAATTCCCAACATCATGTCAATGCATCATCGTCCCGCGCATCTCCATGGGTTGAAACAGTATCCAGACCCCATAGCAGAACAGGAGCGTCGCAATGACCGCCCAAGGCGCGAAAATCAGCACAGCTTTTGATCCTTTGCGGTCGAACTTTTGCGCCACTCTCCAGGCTGCATAGAGCGTCAAAAGTAACCCCAGATCGAGGAAAAGCATCTCGAAGTCCAGCAATTCGGGGACCGTCCACGACCGGATGGCCCAATCCGGATGCCCGGCGAACGGCACGCGAAGCTCCGACGCGATCCGCTGAATCACCGGAACCGGTGTATGAGAGGCCGTGAATAGATGAAAGATAAAATGCGCCAGCCACATCCCTGCGCCGATGGGAATAAGAGACATGGCAAACGTGCAAAGCACCTCCTTGAACGAACTACCAATTTTGCCGACAACCCTGCTGATCCACGCGCCGACAGCAATAAGCGCTCCCGGCGCCGCGACTACCGTCCCTGCGAAAAACACCATTAAGGCAGCCGGTCTGGAGATGAATCCAAGCTGTATTTGCCATCGACTCAACCACTCTATCACTGGTGCGGCCATTCCGGCCGCGTTCGCGAACGCTCCGAACACAAGCACAAGCGCAAGCATCGCTAGATCGAGCCGGTTCGAAAACCGTCCTATTGATGAACGTTGTCGGTCGTTCCAGAGCTCGCGCCCGGGAACAGTGGGTACGATTCCGACATTTTCGTGCGGACAAGCCTTTATGCAATCCAAACAGAAAGTGCAATCAAGGTTTCCGCTCTTCTTCGGCTGGAAGAGGCGCAGTTCGCATCCCCGATGCATTTCATTTCCGCGGATGCAATCAAAGGTTTTACAATTTCGGCAGACTTCCGGGTCGCGAAATTTTATCTCGAATGGCGAGGTCAGAGACTGAATAAAATGAAACTGCCCGATCGGACAGACGTACTTGCAAAAGCTGGCTCCCCGGAACAATCCATCAATGATGATCGCCGAGCTGAAGTATCCAACGATGATCCACGCGGTCAGCCAGGGACTGTTCCAGAGATTGAACGCTTCGTAGGCCCAAAGGTAACTTACGATCAGAGCTACGGCTAGCCACTTCGATCGCAACGCACGCGGCCAAATCCATTGAGCAGGCAGGACTCGCCGTCCGATATCGCGTGCCAGAGTAAACGGGCACGCCATGCAGAAAAAATTACCGACAGCCAGAAGCGCAAGAACCGTAAATCCGCGCCAATGACTCCAAGGCAATACTCCGGCAAGATTCATTGGTGCGATCTGGGGACCCCAGAAACCGTCCGCTGCTACCATGATTGCGAGCAGCAACATGAAGGTTTGCAGACCTCGCCGGAAAAACCGAGATCGAAAGATTACGGACGACATCGAGCGGCCGCGAAGGCCACGGAACGCCGGTGATTGCCGGAGTCTTGCAACTCGCGAATTGGCCTGCGTTGCTGCCATTCGCGAGCGTGCGATCTGCTTCGCCATCCTTCGCCGCGGAGGTGAGAGAAACTCCATCGTAATCACTCCGGCCGGAATGAGGTACGCAACTGCGCCTACTATCCACATGATTGCGCCGGCGATGTTCTGATCTGCGAGCGGTGTCAGATTCCCCATCTGCGGGACCTTTTCATAGGTCGGGTATAGAACCCGGTCGCTAAAGGAAAAGAACGCGGACAAGGCGGTGTTTTGAAGATCGGCCAGCAAAAGGTAAGGGATCATCGCCCAACGCGGCCAGCGGCGGTGGCTTGGCCATGGCTGAACGATCGGCCACCAAAACAGCAGTCCAGCTGCCAGGAAACAAATGTGCTCGAAGGTGTGCCAACCTGAGGATCTCAAGGTGAGCTCGTAAAAGACTGGCAAATGCCAGCCGAGACTGATTGCCACAAACGAACTCCAGCACACCGCCGGATTCGTCAACCATCGGCAAAACCTTTTGAAGGGGGGCCAGGTAAGGAACGGGGCGAGCGCCTCCCGCGTCACCCGCCGCGGCAGACCCGATAGAATTGGAAGATACGGAAATCCGAGAAGCATCAACGGCGGGGCCACCATCGTCAACAAGAGATGCTGGATCATGTGGACCTCGAGCAGCAGACCCGCAAATGCGTCCAAAGGCGAGGAGATGGCTACGAACAATACCATTAGACCAAACGTAAAAGAAACGAGCCGCCACGGAGTAAACCGGTGAGGGACCTGGCGATGGAGTTTCAACCAGCCACGCCAATAGAAGAAAGCTGTGAGCAAGAGCCCGACGGTCGGCTCAAGTCGAATGGACCAGGAGCCAAGTACAGCATCAGAGACGTCCATTATTTGTAGGGCGGCAAGCCTCTGCCGCCGATATTAATCAGGCTCTTAGACTCCCAAAATAAAGGCTCGAAGAAGGTTTGAGGGGCAGCCGCTATTGCTGCCTGGTCGCCCTCGCCAAGGGTGGGGCGTGCCCTGCAGTCTTTCCCAACTTCGAGATCTGCGCTCAACGCTTGTCAGTCGCGACTAGAGATTGGTTGGTCTGTTGGTCCGGAGGTGCAGCCTGAGCTGCGTTTTTTGCCGGCTCCTTCTGTGGCTCGAGCGGGCCGACAGCTTCTCGCGCCGGAGCAGCGTTCGGCGGCCGCAAAGAAACAAGATAGGCGACCACAGCGCGGGTTTCTTCCGGGGATAGATTGCTTCCGTAAGCGGGCATGTTGCCCCCCCCTTGCATAACTTGCCGTACTAGCTGGGGAGCGGTCATTCGCGTGCCGATGGCGCTCAGATCAGGTCCACGGTGTCCCCCTTCGCCTCCAATGGCGTGACAGTTGCGGCACTGCTTGTTCTGGAGAACAAGTGCGCCTTGTAATTCCAGCGGAGTGCGAGCCTTGATAAATTCCGGCCTGGAAGGAACGCTCCTCCACGCTTCCATGTGCGGTGACCACGGTCCGGTGATTCCGGCGTAAGTTAACATCCCAATGGTCAGATAGACTAGCACCACAACCAGAACCGCAAACGGCCGGCGCCGCCAGCTCTTTTCCCCTTCGCCCGAAATAAACGGCAGGGCAAAGAGGATGATTGTGGCGACTAACGGAAAAACCATGAAGAGCATAACTTCCGATCCGTTCGGCAGCAGCGCTGCCGCAGAGAGCAGCCAGAGGAACGGATAATCCGGCTTTGCTTCGCTGATGAGCTGCGTTGGATCTCCCGGGATTCCCGGTCCCTTGGGACCAAAGACGATGGCGAGTAACACCATCACGACCAGCAGCAGGCCATTGGCTGCGACGTCCTTATTGATACCGTTCGGCACGAACGGGATTCCTTCTTTTCGGACGATCTCCTTGTACTGTGCTTCGTAGGTCGCGCGACTGACCTGGACCCCTGGCTTTGGGTACTCATTGATGCCCTTCCCCAGCACGAGGCGCAGGTGTATCGCGACGAGCGCAAGAATACCTCCTGGAAGAACAAAAACGTGTAGCGCGAAAAACCGTGATAAGGTGTCGCTGCCGATGATCGGGCCACCCAACAGCAAATCCACCAACTGCGCCCCGATAAAGGGAACCCGGCCCATAATGGCAGCTCCAATCCCGATTCCCCAGTAAGAATCGGCGTCAAACCGAAGCACTTGACCGGAGAAAGACAGTCCCAGCGTTAAGAACAGAAGCACGACTCCGGAAATCCAAGTCAGCTCTCTCGGGTATTTATATGCGCCCCAAAGGAAGACCTGGGTCATGTGGAGAGCCATCATGATCACCATGCAATTGGAGCCCCAGTAGTGCAGGGCGCGTAGAAACCAGCCAAGTGGCTGCTCATAATTCAGAAATTCGAGGCTCCGGTACGCTTCGGCGGCTGAAGGTATGTAATTGAGAGCCAGCACTATCCCCGTGACCACTTGGACAACGAAGCAGAGAAGAGTCATGCTCCCGAAGGTGTAGAACCAGCTGGCGCTACTCTTCGGGATGGGGTGACCCGCGGTCGTCTCCCAAAGCTTCACCAGATGCAGCCGGCGTTCGAGCCACATCGCAACGTTCGTTAACTTGTCGGTGAGCTTCCCGTTCATTCGTTTAACCAGGGTTGGCCAGGGTTGGCAGAACACCACCCCTGATCATCAGTTCACCATTCTCCGTCTTGTTCTCGTACTCGTATAAAGCTCTCGGTGGCGGGCCGGCCGCGTGTTCCCCGTCGGCATAAAAGGCCCCGCCGTGACAAGGGCATAAGAAGAGTTGTGAATCTTCGAACCAGCGCACGGGGCATCCGAGATGAGTACAGTTCGCTGCGAAAATCTTAAACTTGTCACCCGAGAGCCGCCGTACCCAGCAGGTGAGAGTGGCGGTCGGGCCGTCGACTTTGCGGCCATAAGGAGTCTGGTAAGCCGCCAACCGAGTCACCCCCTCAGGAAATTGTGAAATTGGTCCGAGAGAAATCCATACGCGCGGACTCCGCTTGAGCAGGCTGGAGCAGATATATCCGATAATCGGCAGGCCGATCATAAAGGCCGCGACGGTGTTAATCACGACACCAACTTTGAGCAAGAAATCACGTCGCGTGGAGTAGTTCTTCGCTTCGGCGCTGAGCGGCGGGTGCTGAGGTTCGTCGGGGGTCATTGCTCGTTCGAGGTTCTGGGTTCCGTGGTAGGAGCAGCATTTGTCGTCGCAGCTATCTGGCCGGGCGCGGCGCCCTGACGATGCGAGGCCAACCAGGCGACGATGTCAGAAATCTCTTCGGGAGACATAGGTTTGCCTGATTCATTCTGCTGGTAGTTCGGCATCCCGAGTTCCGGCCGGCCGGCGATTGTGACAGTTCGCAAATACTGCTCTGATACCAAACGGAGATAGTCAGAGTCGACAACTGAGCCCGATTTGCCACCTTTACCGTCAGCGCCATGGCATTTTGCGCAGTAGGTGTTATATGCCGCAGCACCTCGGCCGGCATCCCCGATCGGAGCTGAGTAGGGGGGTAGATTGCCGTTCGTTATTGGCTTTTCTTCGGCCCATTTATAAATTCCCTGCACCAGGGCGTCGATCTGCGCATCGGTCAGCTGACCTCCGGCTGCTTTGGCGAAGCCTGGCATCAGCGTGCCCGGAATTCCCTCGACAATGACTTTGCGAAGTGTCTCATGCGGGATGATTGCGAGATAAAGCGGATCATTCATTGAAACCGACGCACCGACGGTTTTACCGTTGCTATGACAGGCAACACAATTCGAGTCGTAGAGAACCGCAAAGTTCTTTTCGGTATGTGGCGGTTGCCAACGGTCAGATTCTTTTGGCCTCCCTGGCATCCAGTCACAGCTGGAAAATAATCCCGCGGTCACTCCAGGCAGAATCCAAAGTAAACTCGGACGCGGCATATGAATTTCCATCACTGGTTTTCTTCGCGTTCGATCGCATGAACGCCCAGTCTCGCGGCCATTGGCCATGTCTGCATCGTCTCGATTTTCTGCGATTTAAATACCACGAATCCCCCGACGACGCCGAAGGAGACCTGACAAATCACGAACCAGAGCCAGTCGACCCGAGCCGCCAGCGCCGGATTGATAAAATTAAACAGCGGAAACATCAGCCCCGTCCAAATCAGCGGTACCATAATCCCGCCCCAGAACCATTCATATCGAGCCGGCAGCATTGGTAGAAGCACGGTATAGAGCAAGCCGACCAGAATCGAAATGGCGCCATGGCTAATTACTGCTACGAAGAATCCGCTCGCGCTAAACTCGCGGAGCGTTTCGAGGTTAGCAGTGGCCAGAGAGGGGACCCCAGCCGCAGCCAGCAGGTTGATTGGATACCAGATGCTATGCTGCACGACCTGTCCGTACAGCATCGCAAGAATCGCCATAGCAGCACCTCCGGCCAGGCCGCCGAAGATCCCGGATGAATAGCGATGTACCCGGATTGGGTAGTAAGCCCGATGCAGTGCTTCGCCCTTCAGCTGATTAACCTGACGTTGAGAGGTTTTGACCGGCGCCGCCCTCAGCTCCTGCTCAACCAAGGGAACTAGCAAATGTTTCGGCACAGGAAAGACATCGCGGAACCAACCGACCGCGCCCAGCAGGCCCATGAGAAAGCCGACCAAGGATATGAACAAGCTCGTGACCAGGCCTAACGCAATCAGCGTGATTCCCAGTGCCGCAGTGATCGGCCACGCGGTCGGAATCGGCAGGTCCACCCCGCCTTCTCCTTCGCGGTGACCCTCTTCGTGCTCGGGATGATGTCCTTCCGTGCTCATCTTTCAAGATCTTACGCTAATGATGTAAACGACCGTGACAACGACTGCCCAGACGCAATCTACAAAGTGCCAGTACCAGGAAATGATTTCGATATGTTCGTGGTGCCGAGGCCGGATCTGGCCCCTGAGACTCGCGATCAGAATAACCGAGAGAAGAATCGCTCCGACCAGTACGTGGCTGGCGTGCAGGCCGATAAGTGAGTAAAAGGTCGAACCGAAGAGATTGGTGCTGATCGTGAGTCCATCGTGGTAAATCAGATGGATCCATTCGGTGATGGTCCAGATCAGGAATCCAACGCCGCAAGCCAGGGTGATCCCCCACCAAAGATGAAAGCCGCCGAGCGAGCCCTTTTTCAAATTCTGCTCGGCAACCATGATCGTTCCGCTACTGCCAAACAGCAGAATGGAACCAAGCCAGGGGAATTCCAGCACCTCACGCGGAGAAGGTGGAATTAAGCTTTTTCCGATATAGAAAAGATACGCGACCACGAAAATGATGAATAGCGCTGACTCCGTCGTGATCACCAGGGTCATCGCGACCTTGCGCGACGACGGGAGCCTCCAAGGCGTGTCTAAGGTAGTCAAAGCTTCTGAGCTCATGATCTGGAAAAGGCTAATGGTTATTCATACTTCCAATCGGGATCTTCCGGATGTTTGAGATCCCAGAGCGGCCGCCGGCTCTTCACTTCGGGAAGCTTTTCGAAGTTATATTCTGCCGGTGGCGAAGCTGTGGCCCACTCCAACGTCCACGCATCCCACGGATCATCGCCCACCTTCTTACCCTTCCAGTAGGACCAGAAGAGGTTGAATACGAAGATCAGCGCGCCGATCCCCTGAAAGAAAACACCGATCGTCGAGATCAGATTCCAGAGTTCCCATCCCCGACCAGGGTGATAAGTATATATCCGGCGCGGCATTCCCAGAATCCCGGCGACGTGTTGTGGATCAAACGTGAGATGGAAGCCGATCGTAAAGAGCCAGAAATGCCATAAGCCTAAACGCTTATCCAGCATCCGGCCGAATGCCTTCGGATACCAATAGTAATGCGCGGCAAACACCGCAAAAACGATTGCACCCACAATCACATAGTGAAAATGAGCGATAACAAAATAAGAATCGTTTAACTGCCAGTCGAATGGCGCGACTCCTAACATGATGCCGGTGAGTCCGGCGATCAGGAACTGGAAAAGGAACGCGATAGCGAACATCATCGGCAGTTCAAACCGGATCTTGCCGCCGTACATTGTAGCCAGCCAGTTGAACATCTTGATCCCGGTTGGGATCGAAATCACGAGCGTGGCGAAGGCAAAAAATGTGACGCTGAACGAATTCATCCCAACGGTGAACATGTGGTGTGCCCACACTCCCGAACTGATGAATCCAATAAGAACGCTCGCCGCGACCATTGCCGGGTAGCCGAAAATCGGCTTCCGGGAAAAAACCGGTACAACCTCCGAGATGGCTCCAAAGGCAGGCAGAACAAGGATATAGACTTCCGGGTGCCCAAAAATCCAGAAGAAGTGCTGCCAGAGGATGGCAGAGCCGCCGGCTTGGGCGTCAAAGAACGTCGCACCCAGGTAACGCTCTAAAGTCAGCATGATTTGCGCGGCCGAGAGTGGAGGAATAAAGAGGATGACCAGGAACATCGCTACCAGAGCGAGCCAGACAAACAAGGGCATCCGGTAGAGGGTCAAACCTTTGGTACGATAACAGAAGATTGTGACCATCGTATTGATCGCCCCCGTGATGCTGCCGGTGCCAGTCAACAGCAAGCTCAACGACCAGTAATCAACATTCGAACCTGGCGAAAAGGCCCGGGCAGTTAGAGGTGCTATCGCCATCCACGCGACGTCCGGAGCAGACCCTGACCCGCTCAGGCCCGGCGCCGCAACATAGCTGAAAAAGAGGAGACAACCTCCGAAGAACGTCAACCAAAAAGAAAATGCGTTCAGACGCGGAAAAGCCATATCGCGAGCCCCGATCTGAAGGGGGACGACAAAATTCGCCAAGCCAAAGATGAACGGCATGGCGACAAAGAATATCATTATCGTTCCGTGCATGGTGATCAGGCCGTTGAATGTCTGTGGCGACACGACATGACCGTTAGGGAAAGCCAATTGCAGACGGATGAACGTCGCCATAATCCCCGCCAGCACAAAAAACAGCCAGCCCGTTCCCATATACATCATGCCCAGCTTTTTGTGGTCCACGGTGTAAATCAGATCAAGGAACCATCCCGTTAGCGTCCCTCTTTCCTCACCGGGTCGGGCTGGAGCCTGCTCCGTGCCGATTTCGATAGTGGTGCCGTTTGCCATGGTTTTTTATTTGAGGGTTCGAAGGTAGGCAAGAATCAGGTCGACCTCTTGATCGCCCAATTTCATGTTGGGCATGAGACAGCCCGGCTTCAAAACTTGCGGGTCTTTCAACCAGGTTCGCAGATTTTGTTCGTCGTTCGGCGCAACGCCGGAACCGAGCGTTGCGCGGCTCATAAAATGCGTGAGATCAGGCCCGAAAGTGCCGTTCGCACCAATATTCTGAATGCGGTGGCAAGTGCCACACGAATTCGCCACGAACGCTTTTCGACCTTCTGCAACATTCGGATCTGTGACCGGTCCCTTTTGTTGGTTTTCCAGCCACTGGTCGTAATCCTTCCGGCTCTCAACAATCACGCGAATTAGCATATTCGCATGTTGCGCCCCGCACAGCACTGTACAGTTTCCAGGATATATTCCGGTTTGGTACGGCTTGATCCAGAGCTGATTCCGATAGTTTGGGACCACCCAACTCTTCCCATTCAATTGAGGTACCCAAAAACCGTGGGCAACATCGGCCGACTCCAGAGTCAACTCCGAAATGCTTGGCTCAGTCCGGCTATTAATCGGAACATGGATTTCATTGGCTGTCACAACCTGATACCTGGGATAGCGAACCTCCCACCAAAAGCGGTGCCCGATGATTCTTAGCTCTTCATTGTTGGCAATCGGTCGAGGGCCGTTCAGTTCGCCGATCGTTCGTGCAGTAACCAGAGCCAAAACCACGACGATCAGGATGGGCGGAACCGTCCAGGCCAACTCGATCGCGACGCTCCCATAGACTTGGGGAGGCTCTGTCGTGTCATCTTCCGGGCCGCGGCGGCGATACCGGACGATAGCATAGGTTAGTAATCCGGCGACAATAACGAAAATGCCCGCGCAGATAGCCAGAACCAGGATCGATAGCCGGTAAAGCGCCTCGGCCGGCGCAGACGTCGGGTCAAAAATGTTCTGGATCCCGTGAACGGGATAATCTTCGGCGTGCGCCGTGCCAGCGACTGCGACGGCGCCAGCGAGAGCGCTAAGCCCGAAGCGCAGCTTTCGGCAAAGGCGAGACCGAACCCGCTTCTTCTGAAGAGAGATCACTCGCGGGCGCGTTGGCGCGGCGGTGCAGCCACCGGCTTTGCTTCCTTGCGCAGCCAGATCTTTAAGCCAGTTCATTCCACGGCTCCATTGCTTGGCGGGTTACATGCAAACTGGTAAGACGGGGCCAGTGGCACCCGAAACCCCTAGATAAACAGATCGAAATGAAGATGCACAGGAAAAAGGGGCATTGAAAAATGGGAATTTTTTAGGCCGTCGGTTTGCTCTTCCACCTGCTGAGCCCTTGGAATGAAGTTCAGCGAGGGATCACCATCGCCCCAGGCCCGATCAATTCGGGGCAGGTACATCTGCTTTGCATCTTGCTTTAGGGCAGATTAACTTGGATTTTAGGACCGGAAAAGATGAACCCAGATAGACCTCCAGATTCGGCGGAGAGAACCAGCTGGGAAGAAGCTTCTCGCCGAGCGGGCGCAACTGCCGAGCAAGTCAGCCTTGCGAGTGCCAGGGACAGAAGTGTTCTGCTGCGACTGGCTCTCGGGGCGTTGACCGGCGCGCTCGCTTACGCGGCGGCTACCATTACCACCGTCGTCGTGCCAGACGACACATTTTGGCGCACCGTCTGGCTGGTCGTGTGTGTCGTCGGTTTTGCCTGCCTGCTTGTGTGTCTGGCCTTGGCTTGCCGGAAATTTGAGAATCACCCGGAAACACATTCCTGACACACTTTCTGGTTTGGAGGGCGCTGCTCCGCCAGCGCCGTGATTCGACGTCGGAAGCGTAGCCCTCCAAGCGCAGATTTTTTCAGCTCATTGTAAATTTCACCGCGTCAGGATGCCTGAGCTTACGTAATTGGGCCCCTTGCGGTACCTCCGGCTGTGCAGTACTGCTTCAGATCTACCGAATGAACCTCGAGTTTCGCTATAATTCCGACGGATTGATCCCAGCGATCGTACAGGAAGCCGGGTCCCCCTGGCGGATCCTGATGATGGCCTGGATGAGCCGCGAATCGATCGCAAAGACTTTGGAAACCGGGCTAATGCACTACTGGAGCCGTACCCGTCAGAAACTCTGGATGAAGGGAGAGACGAGCGGCCACACCCAGAAGCTCGTTCGCTGGTTTGCCGACTGCGACGGCGATACTCTCTTGTTTGAAGTCGAACAAAAGGCTGGTGCCTGCCACACCGGGCACCGCAGCTGTTTCTTTCGGGAACTCGATTTGCACGGAGAGGCGAAGCCGGTCTTGGAGCCGAAGGTTTTTGACGCCAGCCAGGCGTACCCGAGCGCCGCGGGGCCAGAGCCGCCCGTGGTCGCCAGGAACGGAAGACGCCGAACGCCAAACGCCGAGCGCCAATGACCCCCATCCCATTCTTTCCGGCGCAAGCCGAATTTTTTGAACTCGCCAAGAAGGGAAATCTGATTCCCGTCTACACCGAGTTTGTAGCCGACTACGAAACCCCGATCGGAGTATTTGAGAAGATTGATAATGGGACGCGTTCATTCCTTCTTGAATCCGCCGAGGCCCATGATCATGTCGGGCGCTACTCGTTTCTGGGGAGTGATCCGAAGGTTTATTTCGAGAGTCGCGGGCGGACGATTGTGATTGAGGAGGGCGGGCAGGAACGCCGCTTCGAGACTGATTTAGATCCGCTGGAAGAGTTGAAGGCGCTCATGGACCGATATCGGTTTGTTGAAATCCCGGAACTCCCTCCCTTTGCCGGGGGGGCGGTCGGGTTCATTGGCTTTGACGTCGTTCGCTTTTTCGAACCAACGGTGAGCAAACCGCCTCCCGATCAGCTTGGCGTGCCTGACTCGGCCTTCATGATAACTGACACTTTCCTGGTGTTCGATCATCGGTTCCGTCGTCTCAAGATCGTGGCCAACGCGCTCGTCGAAGACGGCAACGCTCTGGAAGTCTACCGACTGGCCGGTGCGAAGATTCGATCGATTATCGAAAAGCTGCAATCACCAACTCAGACTCGCTTGATGAACGCGGCGCCGGTTGGTGTGTCGCTGAGCCCGAGTAGCAATACGACCCGCGAGGAGTTCTACGAAATGGTCAAGCGCGGTAAGGAACACATCGAAGCCGGCGACATTTTTCAAATGGTTCCGTCCCAGCGATTCGAAGCTGGCTTCCAAGGGGATGCTCTTTCCCTGTATCGAGCGCTTCGGTTTATCAATCCCTCACCTTACATGTTCTGTTTGCGACTTGGCAAAGATTTTGCCTTGGTCGGTAGCTCGCCCGAAGTCCATGTTCGGCTTCGTGATCGCACAGTGGAGATTCGCCCCCTCGCGGGTACCCGGAAGCGCGGAATAACAGCCGATGAGGACCAGCGTCTTGCGACCGAACTTCTGGCTGACCCAAAAGAGCGAGCTGAGCACCTGATGCTGGTAGACCTGGCCCGCAACGACGTCGGCCGAATCTGCACTTTTGGAAGCGTCAAAGTAACTGACTTCATGTCAATCGAGCGCTACAGCCACGTCATGCATATCGTTTCTAACATCGAGGGAACGTTGGGCGACGGGTTCAACGCATACGACGTAATGAAAGCTACCTTTCCAGCAGGTACGGTCTCCGGCGCGCCGAAGGTCCGAGCGATGCAGCTCATTAACGAATTAGAGAAAGGGAAGCGGGGCGTCTATTCCGGAGCAATCGGCTATTTCGGATTCGACGGGAATTTGGATTCCTGCATCGCTCTGCGCACTGTGGTGTTGAAGGAAACGACGGCCTATGTGCAAGCCGGCGGTGGACTCGTCGCCGACTCGACACCGGAAGGCGAGTATCAGGAGAGCGTCAATAAAGCGATGGCGATGTTTCGAGCCATTGAACGAGCTCAGGAGATTCTATGATTCTGGTCATCGATAACTACGACTCGTTTACCTACAATCTTGTGCAGTATTTTGGCGAGCTTGGGGCGGATCTGATCGTGCGTCGAAATGATAAGATCGATCTGGACGAAGTTGAAACGCTGCATCCGGAGCGCATCTGTATCTCACCGGGCCCGGGTACCCCGCTCGATGCAGGGATTAGTAACGATATGATCCGGAAGTTTGGACCACGGATCCCGATCCTGGGGGTCTGCCTGGGACACCAATGCATCGGTCATGTATTCGGCGGTGAAATTGTACGCGCGTCCCGGCTGATGCACGGCAAAACCTCACCGATCCTTCACGAGGGTGACGGTGTCTTCACCGGATTACCAAACCCTTTCGAAGCGACACGGTATCATTCGCTGATCGTCCGCCGAGAAACGTTTCCAGCAGAATTGGAAATTGTCGCGGAAACCTCCGACCGCGAGATTATGGGTTTGCGTCATCGCCGGTATCCCGTCCATGGCGTCCAGTTTCATCCCGAATCGATCATGACCGCAGAAGGAAAACGCCTGTTGGCGAATTTTCTGGCGTTGTAGGATAGGCGTCTCGCCTGTCAACTCTTTGAAGGCCAGAGGCCTTCGAAGAGAATAGCAAATAGCAAATAGCAAATAGCTGATACCCTGTAGGCCCACCGGTGAAGGCTCGACGGGATGACGCTATCCGAATTCCGAGTTTTTCTGAAGTGCGTGATTCATTGCTCATAAAACCACTGTCGATCGCGAATCTATGGACGTGAAACTCAATCCTCAACCCGACCAGAATCGACCTGTTCTCGAGCCAACGCGGTCATATCCGATCGTGATCGTTGGCGGAGGATTCGCGGGCGCTTATTGTGCGCGCTCGCTTGTCGCGAAACTGGGCGCAGAAGCACTACGTGACATTGCCTTGGTAGCTGACCAAAATTTCATTCTCTTTCATCCCATGCTAGCGGAGGTCAGTGGGTCGTCGATTTCGCCGCTGCACGTCGTTAATCCGCTCCGGAGATTTTGCCGCGGCATATCGGTTTTTCTCGGGCCAGTGAGCGACATCGATCTGGACCGGAAGGTAGTGCAATTTTCGCCGGGACCTTACGTGCAAGCAGCCTCGCTCGCTTATGAGCACCTGGTTTTGGCTATTGGCAGTATTGTCGATGTTAGCCGTGTCCCAGGGATGCCTGAGCACGGGTATTTGATGAAAACAGTGGGAGACGCGATTCGCTTGCGCACGGGGCTCCTTGAACGTCTGGAAGAGGCAAGCATAGCAACCGATGAATCTCTGCGCCGCCGGCTTCTTACTTTCGTCGTGGTCGGCGGCGGATATTCCGGGGTCGAGACGGCTGGTCAGCTGGTCGATCTCGTTCGAGACGTGCAGAAATTTTATCCACGAATAGATCCGAAAGAATTCCGATTCGTGCTTGTCCAGAGTGGACCGTATTTGTTGCCCCAGATCGGCGAGGAGCTCGGGCGCTATGCGGAAGAGCAGTTGCGAAACCGAGGCGTTGAGGTTCGTTTAAACGCTCGAGTTACGGCCATTACCGCGGAACGAGCGATTCTTAACAACGGAGAAGTAATTGAAACAAATACCGTGGTGACAACGGTTGGGAACGCGACACATCCGGTGATTCAAGCGCTAATCAAAAGCGCCAATCTGCCCAACGAGCGAGGCCGGATCACGACTGAGCCGACCATGCAGGTAAAAGGGTTTTCGAACCTTTGGGCCGTGGGCGACTGCGCTGCCGTTCCGAGCGAAGGCGGTGGGACTTCGCCCGCGACCGCTCAGTTCGCCATGCGCCAAGGGACACTTCTTGGGAGAAATCTCGTGCGCGCCCGCCAGGGGTCCGCACCGGAGCCGTTCCGATTCAAAACGCTTGGCGAAATGGCCTCACTGGGGCATCGGAACGCGGTCGGCAAGGTCCTTGGATTCAAGGTGTCCGGCTTTCTTGGCTGGCTCATGTGGCGCGCAACCTATCTCTATAAGCTGCCTGGAATCGAAGATAAATTGAAGGTTTTCTTCGAATGGAATCTGGAACTTCTCTTTCCTCGCGATATCAGCCTGCTTAACCTCAAGACGACCAATGTCCTCGGGCGCGTCCACCTTGAAAAGGGCGATCCGGTATATCACATGGGAGATCCGGCCTTTTCATTTTATATCGTTGAGAAGGGAAGGCTGCAGGTTTCCGATGCTGCGGGCCCGGTGCGGATCCTCCAGCGCGGAGAACATTTCGGAGAGCGGGAGTTGTTACAGGGATCACGTCGCCAGTTCAATGTGGAAGCCCTCGAACCCAGCACGTTGGTTGCGATGGACAAGGATACGTTCGAGACCCTCGCGCAAAACAGTCTGACTCTCGGCTATCTTTTGCGTAGAAGTTCCGTGCGCTACTCAACCGCTGAGGAACGACATGCCCTGGTAAGCCGCGCTCAGCCTTCCGTTCGCGAAAAGACGGTCGCCGATTTTCTCCGGAAGGATGTCCCGGCAATCCAGGAAAGTGTGCTGGTGTTAGATGTCCTCAAAACCTTTAAGCAAGCGCAGCACTCGATGCTGCCGGTTGTTGACGAGAACGCACGGCCAAAAGGCTGGCTCAGGCTGGATTTCGTCTTCGATTTTCTTCATGAGGGAACCATCACTTCTGAAAAACGGGTGTCCGACGTCGTTATTCTACCGGCAGAAACAGCGGAGCAAGGCGACAAAATTGGCAATGTTTTGCTACGTTTTGCCCAGACGCCGGATCGGGCTTTCGTGGTGGTCGATCAGGATAGAAAGTTTGTCGGTAGCATTTGGTTACTAGATATCGTGCTTGCGAGCCAGGAAGTTACCGAGGGGAACTGAGCTGAGAGGTGATTGGTGAGAGGCGAGAGGAAGTAGGAAGTAGGAAGTAGGAAGTAGGAAGTAGACAGTATTTCGTTCTTGAACGCGCTGATTGATCCGGCGACAGCCCGTTCGATTCGAGGAATTCTCTTCCCCCGTCTACTGTCTACTGCCTTGCGTACTGCCTACTGTCTCCTGCCAACTGTCTCCTGCCAACTCCCTCGAACCTGGCTCTGCCAAAACTACTCGATCGAGACGAAGCAGTTCTCCAAGGGACCAGGCTTGGAACGGACATCCGCGCGGCGTATAAGGTGACTCCGCATCGGCAATCTCGGACACGTGCCCGAGCCCGGCTTCCTCCAGGTGCTTCTGGAGCGGTGGAAAAAAACGCTCTCTCGCCAGTGCTTTTGCGTCGGGTGTGCTACCCCGAACGCGAATCCAAGCCTCAACAAACGGGCCAATCAGCCAGGGCCAGACCGTGCCTTGATGGTATGCAGCGTCCCGGTGCCAGACATCCCCTTGATAGGAGGGAGCGTATCCCGGTTCTCCAGGTGCCAAGGAGCGCAGACCGATGGGTGTATAGAGTGCTGTCTCAACCGCCTGGACAACTTGCCGAGCGCGCTCGATGGGAAGCAAGACCAGAGGCAGTCCACCGACGGCAAAAATCTGGTTTGGACGCGGCGTCGGATCCGCGGTTCCCGGTTGATGATCGACATCGGCGACATCATAGAGCTGGCCCCTGGCATCGTTCCAAAACCGAGTTGCAAATGCTTCAGATGCTCGTTTGAACAACAGCTTCCAAGTGGAAGAGAACGACTGACCAATCCAAAGCGCGTTGATCCAGAGAGCCTGGACTTCCACCGGCTTACCAATTCGCGGCGTAACAACGTGGCCATCTACTTTTGCATCCATCCACGTTAGTTGGACACCTGGCTCGCCCGCGGCCAGCAGACCATCCGAATCTGTCTTAATTCGAAACCGGGTTCCCTGCGCGTAACCTGAAAGGATAGTTTCAACCGCCTGCCTGAGTTTTCGAGAAATTTCTGCGTCTGCCAATTGTGGCTGCGAGGCTGCGGCGCCCAGGTATTCATGGACGGCAATCACATACCAAAGCGATGCGTCGACCGAGTTGAATTCCGGCTCGATGCCCTGGTCCGGGAAACGATTCGGTAACATGCCTTTCGAGACGGTGTCGGCCCATTCGATCAGAATATCTCGAGCGGTTTCGAGCCGGTTGGTGGCAAGACATAAACCTCGCAACGAAATAAAGGTGTCGCGGCCCCAGTCACCAAACCAGGGATATCCTGCGAGTATGGTCGTTCCGGAGCCGCGCGGAACGAGGTAAGTGTCCGCGGCGGCATCGAGGGAAGATGAAAATGCCTGGCGACGGGCTAACTCGTTGGTGCGAAGCTGCTCGACGGCTTCGACCAGTTCGCCATTCTCGTCGATGTTCGCAAAACCTTCCGCCGAGAAGGTCAATATCGCGGACTCGTCGTGCAACTCCCATTCGAAGACACCAGGGCTCGCCAGATCTTCCAGGTAGTCCAAGCCTCGTGCCCGCTCTTCGGTGTAAAGGAAATTCCGATACCAGGCTGGCGAGTGCCGATAAGTGCCACCCGAGCGTGCAACTACAGCCGGTAAATCGCTGTACGGCTTCCAGCGAATCCGATCATGCGTGAACTCCGGATCAAAATGAAATGAATTATTCTCATGGTGAGTCCCATGAAAATCCCGGCCGGAGAGAAAGGGTCTGACCGAGAGCTTGACTTCGCCAACGGGGTCGCCAACTAACCGCCAACCTAGAACAACCGCAGACTGTCGGTGGGGCACGAAAAGCTCATGCTCGACGACGAGATTGTCGTACAATTCGAACCGGAATTTGGGCCATGGCCGGAGTTGAAATTCTTTGAGTCGAGTGATCCCATCGGGGTCAACAACATCGGCCGCGTATCGCTGTGAGGTGAGGGGAAATTTGCCGCGGGCCGTTTCAATCCAGGCATCGAGCCCGTTCACCAAGACTGTCCGCCCGGATGGCGGCGTTGCCGCCGTAAGCAGTAACGCATGGTAGCGTCTCGTCCGGATTCCGATAGTCGTGCCGCTGGCAAACCCCCCCAGGCCGTCCGCCTCGAGCCATTCTGCTGAATCCGAGATCGGTAACATAGAAAGAACTGGTCTGTTCGATAGGTCAGCGATACAACCCGCCCGGTAACGCGGTCACGGTTTCGATTTCGCTCTGGCCGACACTTTTGGGTTGATCCAAGGCCCATCGGAGCCGATGAGCCGCTCAGCTTCTTCGGGCCCCCAGGTGCCAAGCGCGTATCTGTAAAGCGGCGTGACGTTGTCAAGAATTGGCTCGACAACGCGCCATTGCGCATCAACGAAGTCTTCGCGCGCGAAAAGTTCACTGTTGCCCTTAAACGCATCACCCAGCAAACGCTGATACGGTGGCATGTCCGCCTCTGCCTGCTCGGTGAGGATCAGCTCTACGTCGTTTCCAACCATCCGTTCACCGGGCAATTTAACGCGTAGTCCCAGTCCGATCGTTATGTCCGGACTGACGCGCATCCGTAGATGGGCCGAAGGGCAAGGTACGATTTCCCCGAAGATCTCAAATGGCGGCCGTCTAAACTCGACCGTTATTTCGGTCGCGGTGACCGGAAGCTCCTTTCCAGCCCGGATATAGATCGGGACGCCAGCCCAGCGCCAGGTGTCGATAGTCAACCTGAGTGCTACGAAGGTCTCCACGGTAGAACCAGGCTTGACGCCCGGCACCGTGTTGTAACCAGCATACTGTCCGCGCACGACGCTCTCGGGGTCAAGCGGCCGAACCGCCTTCAACAGACTCGCCTTCTGGTCGCGTCTGGCTTCGTGGTCCTCCCCGGGCGGGTCCATGGTGAGATTGGCCAGCACCTGCAGCATGTGGTTCTGGACCACGTCGCGAATAGCGCCAGTCTCGTCATAGAACTTTCCACGATCCAGCACGCCGAATTTCTCCGCCATCGTGATTTGGATGTTGCGCACATAAGTACGATTCCAAATCGGCTCAAACATCGGGTTGGCAAACCGGGTATAGAGGATATTCTGCACCGGCTCCTTGCCGAGATAGTGGTCGATCCGGAAGATATTCTCCTCGGGAAAATACTGGTGCAGGACTTGGTTTAATTCGCGCGCCGTTGCCCGATTGTGGCCAAAAGGCTTTTCGATCACGAGACAAGCGTCGGCGGCGCATCCCGATTTCGCCAGCCCCTCGGTCACGACCGCAAATAGGCTGGGTGGAATCGCCAGGTAATGGAGAGGACGTTTTGCGTCGGCCAACTCCTTGCGGAGTTGAACAAAAGTCGCTGGGTCATTGTAATCACCATCCACGTAGTGGAGCAGATTCGCGAGCGTTCGGAAGGATTCCGGATCTACGCCGCCATGGTGGTCGAGGCTGGCTTTCGCGCGATTTCTCAGATCATCCAGTTTCCAGCCTGACTTGGCCACACCGACGATGGGTACGTTGATCCCCTCGTCGCGAACCAGGCGCAGTAACGACGGAAAGATCTGCTTGTAGGCAAGGTCGCCGCTGGCGCCAAAAAAAACGATCGCATCACATCCCTGGTTGCTCATCTTAAGTCAATTGATTAGCCGTCGCCGGCTCTCTCTGGCCTTGCCGCCGAGGTTGCATAATTTTAGCGATTAATCCGGTCCAGCCGGTCTGATGAGAAGCGCCGACTCCTCGGCCATTATCTCCGTGGAAGTACTCATGAAAGTTAATGTAGTCTCGAAAGTGCGGATCGCTCTGCAGCCGATCATTCTGACCAAAAACAGGTCGGCGGCCCTTCTCATTTCGCCCGAATATTCGCATCAACCGACGGCTCAGTTCAACGGCAACGTCGTTAATTGTTACATAGCGGCCTGACCCGGTGGGACATTCGATCTTAAAGTCGTCTCCGTAGTAATGATGAAACTTCTGCAAGGACTCAATGATCAGATAGTTCACCGGAAACCAAATCGGGCCGCGCCAGTTCGAGTTGCCCCCAAATACGCCTGAAGTCGACTCTCCGGGCTGATATTGCACGGTCATCGAATTTCCGTTCCAATAAAACGCGTACGGTTTCTCCAAGTGGGAACGCGAGAGGGCTCTAACTCCGTAGTCAGACAAGAACTCCGATTCGTCCAGCATTCGCCGCAGTACTTCTTTCATCCGATGTCCACGCAAGAGCGAGAGCAGCCGCCGGTCACCGGCGCCGGGCACGTGCCAGCGAGACACAAGCGCCGCCAGGTCCGGACGATGGTTGAGGTACCATTCTAGGCGTTGATTGAACTCCGGAACCGGGTCCAGTAATTCGGGCTCCAGTGTCTCCACAGCGAAAAGTGGAATCAACCCGACCATGGACAGGATCTTGAGTGGAATCATCTGGCCATTCGGCAAGTTCAAAACGTCGTAGAAAAAACCGTCCGCCTCGTCCCACAGCCCGATTCCGTCCCCGATATTTGTCATTGCGTCCGCGATCTGTAGAAAATGCTCGAAGAATTTCGTCGCGATGTCTTCGTAAACATGGTCTTGCTTTGCCAGCTCCAAAGCGATGCGCATTAAGTTTAAAGAGTACATCGCCATCCAGCTGGTTCCATCGGACTGGTTGATGTATCCCCCCGTAGGTAGTGGCGCACTTCGATCAAACACTCCGATGTTATCAAGTCCGAGGAACCCGCCTTGGAAAATGTTACGCCCGGCCGCGTCCTTGCGATTGACCCACCAGGTGAAATTCAGCAACAATTTGTGAAAGACGCGCTCGAGAAAAGCCAGATCGCCCGGATCATCCGGGTGTCGACCGCGACGTTGCTTGCGATCGATTTGAAAGACCCGCCAAGCGGCCCATCCATGAACCGGAGGATTTACATCGCCGAATGCCCACTCGTAGGCGGGCAGTTGCCCGTTGGGATGCATGTAGTACGGCTTCGTGATTAGGATTAGTTGTTGTTTGGCGAACTCCGAATCCACCAAAGCGAGGGAGATGGTGTGGAACGCGAGATCCCAAGCCGCGTACCAGGGGTACTCCCACTTGTCCGGCATCGACACGACGTTGGCATTGTTTAGATGGGTCCACTCATGATTACGCCCATATTTGCGAGCTGACGGAGGAGCGGGCTGGGCGGGGTCGCCTTGTAACCATTCTCGAATCTCGTAGTAGAAATACTGCTTGCTCCAGATCATGCCGGCGAGGGCTTGTCGCTGGACAGCCTTAGCGTCCTGGTCATTCAAACCGTTCTGCAAGTCCGAGTAATATTCGTCCGCCTCCTGCCGTCGACAACCCATCACCTCGTCGAAGTCGGCAAAGGACGGAGTGTTTGACCTGGATGCCAGCCTCAGACGGACCTTCACTTCGCCTCCGGCCGGTACCGTCAGCTGGAAGTGAGCGGCGCACTTGGTGCCCGTTCTGGAAGGATTTACCGCTTTTGAATTGCCCTGAATCAGAAATTCATGGAACGCATCCTTTAGATAGCCCGATGCGTCCTGGATCCCGTAGAGGCGGCGCGCATTTGTATCGTTATCGCAAAACAAGAACGAAGGTGCACCCTCGCCGCATAGCGTGTACTCGCCCAGCACCGAATGTTGGGCCAGGACCGTGTTATCCGGTAGCGCTTGCACCAAAGGCCTGCTGGCGTTGTATCCCCAGGACCAGGTGTTCCGGAACCATAGTTGCGGCAAAAGGTGGATCAACGCTGTTTCCGGTCCGCGGTTGGAGACGTTAACCTGCATCAGAATATCTTCGGGGGAGGCCTTGGCATACTCGACGAAGACATCAAAGTAACGATCGTCCTGGAAGGCGTCGGTATCGATCAACTCGAACTCTGGATCCAGCTTGCTCCGGCGGCGATTCTCTTCGACCAGCCACGCGTACGGGAATGCTCTCTGCGGATACTTATAAAGCATCTTGAGGTAAGAATGCGTCGGCGTGGCATCCAGGTAGTAATAAAGCTCCTTCGAGTCTTCACCGTGATTACCTTCGCTGTTGGTCAGGCCGAAAAGGCGCTCCTTCAAAATCGGGTCCTTGCCGTTCCAGAGAGCCAGAGCCAAACAGAGGCGCTGCTGATCGTCGCTTAGCCCGGCAATCCCGTCTTCACCCCAACGATAGGCGCGACTGCGGGTCTGGTCATGACTGAGGTAATCCCAGGCAGTTCCGTTGGGACTGTAGTCCTCGCGAACCGTTCCCCATTGGCGTTCACTCAGGTAGGGTCCCCAGAGCCGCCAAGGGGCTCGCCCACTGTTCGCCTCTTCCAATCTTTCTTGTTCCTTCATAGAGTGGTCTGAGTTCTCGAACGATTTTCAGTGGCACTTATATCGAGCGGAAGCTTGGCGGTGGTGTTGTCCAAGAGGAAATTCGGCATATGTTCTCTCCGCGCAGCCCGATACTCCCGAATGGGAAGATGGTCGCAAGATTTGAAGTTTCAAAGAGGAACGGCGTTCGGATATTGGCAGGCGCCGTGGCCTTCGGTGTGCAGCCACTAACCCGCAAAATCTCACGCACCATATGCAACTGCGCGCAATAAGCGTGTGAATGTATACGGCGTGTAGTTCTATAGTTCTGAATCGTGCATTTCCGCGAGGATTTTTGCCGCTGAAGGGCGGTAGGGCGAATTCGTCCCGCCGAAGCGGGACAAATGAGCCTCGAGGGATAGCAACATTTGCGGTTTAGGCTCAGCAAGCTTCGCCCTACCGTCATTCCTAAATTACGCCGACCCCCAATCACCTCACTTCTCACGAATCACGTTTGGTTGCGGCTTCGCCGCGCTGTGAGATTTGCGGGCTAGGCGGTCGAAGAGACAGCCGAGGGCGCTCACCACCAGGGGTTCCAAGGCCCCCAGTAGGGTCCCCAGTCCAACGTGTTATACAGTGACGTTTCCTCGTTGATCTGGGCGGCCTCGAGCTGGTTCTGCGCAATTGACTGCTGTAGCCCGAGCTGTTTAAACCGTTGAAATTCGTTCTCGCCGCCAATATAGACAACGTTGTTTCGTTTGTCGGCGTAGGCGTAAAGGACCTTCCCATTTCTAACCCGGCGTTCAAGTTTGTAAGGGACCATTCGATTGAACATGGCTTGTTGCGCAGCGGTAGAAGGAGTTCGAGAGCGAAATCCGGCGGCGGAAAGTAGTGATTCCGTATTTTGGGCTTCCATGCTGGCGCAGCCCGACATGGCTGCAAACGCGACGAGTATGATCCCAAAGATGAGAGAGTTGGGGAGGGGATGATAGCTGTTCATGCGAGGTCCTTCGTTGAACAGATTCCATTAGGAAAGTCAAGCGCACGACATCATTTAACTGGCGCGTGAACTTCCGCGAAACACCGGCGCAAATGATCGGCGATCCTCACGCGTGCCGTATCAACAGTCACTTCCTGGCTAATCTCCAAACTGATGGAGGTCATCGTTACATCCGCCAAACCGCACGGAGTGATGTGGCTGAATCCAGTTAGGTCTCGCGAAACGTTCAAGGCGAAACCGTGCATTGTGATCCATTTTTTGACGCCTACGCCGATTGAAGCAATCTTCCGATTTCCGACCCAGACACCCGTCTTGTCCTCGATTCGCCTGGCCTCAACGCCGAACTCCGCGACAAAATCGATGAGAACAACTTCAAGGGTGCGCAAGTAGCGATGCAAATCTCGGCCACGGACGCGCAGATCTAGAATTGGATAACCGATTAGCTGACCGGGGCCATGAAAGGTTGCCTGGCCGCCGCGGTTCGTTTCGAATACAGGATAAGGAAGTTGGGCTGTGTTCCCCAGGCTGGATTTATCAAGGCGCCGGCCAATCGTGTAAACCGGTTCATGTTCCAGGAGTAAGATATTTTCCTCGCCGGTTAGCAGGCATCGCTCCAGGAACTCTTCCTGCCGCTGCAACCCATCTCCATACGGCATCCTGCCTAACCATTTGATATTCATATCGCGCGAAACACCCGAAGCGAATTCAGCGGAGAGTCTTGCATTTGGAGATGAGTGAGTCCAATGGCAAGGGCGTCGGCGGCATCGGCCTCCGGCGTGTCCGTCAGTCCAAGAATCGCGCGCACCATAAAGCTCACTTGCGATTTTACCGCTGCACCCCGGCCAACAATCGCCTGTTTCACCCGCTTCGGAGAATACTCATAAATCGTCAATCCAAATTGAGCAGCGGCCAAAATTGCCGAACCGCGAGCGGCGCCGAGGGTAATCGCCGTCCGTGAGTTCTGGGCGTAAATGACACTCTCCACCGCACACACCTGCGGGTGATGAAGGTGGATTAACTGGCTTACCTGCTGGTGAATTTGCACGAGGCACTCAGGCATCGAGAGCTCCACCCGGTTCCGGATAACCCCGTAGGCGATGGAGCGGACCGCCCGCCCGTCCTTCTCCAAAATTGCGTAGCCGGAGTTACGCAGCGCAGGATCGAGAGCGAGCAGAAGCATTGGAGAGGAGGATACATCAGGAACTCATGGAGTTCGAGCTTGGAGGGCGACGCTTCCGTCGTCGCCGTCGGGCAACATCGCGAATCCAACGCTCTGTCGCGCCTTTAGCGCTGGCCTGCTTCTTTGAGAAATCCTGGGGCTCCGCTCTCCAAGCCTCCTTCTTGCGAAACTGCGGTGGGCAACGATGTTAGCAACCCGAATACCGCATCTCGACCTATGCAGACCATGCAAGCTCTCGTAAAGAAAGAACGTGCACCTGGACTTTGGCTGGAAGAGGTGCCGATGCCGGTGGTCGGCGAATTTGACGTGCTCATCCGAATCCTGCGCTCTTCCATCTGTGGAACGGATGTCCACATTTACGATTGGGATGCCTGGGCGGAAAAAACAATTCCAACGCCGATGCCCATTGGTCATGAGTTTGTCGGGGTCATTGCTGCCGTGGGCGATCACGTTCATGATTTTCGGCCAGGGATGATTGTCACCGGTGAAGGACACGTTGTTTGTGGCCGTTGCCGAAACTGTTTAGCCGGTCGAAGGCACCTTTGTAATAAAACCAGCGGCGTCGGCGTGAATCGACCTGGTGCCTTTGCCGAGTTTTTGTCGATTCCGGAGACAAATGTCTGGCTCGCTGATCCGAAGATCCCACTCGAGGTGCTATCCTGTTTCGATCCGCTGGGGAACGCCGTTCACACGGCCCTCTCGTTTGATGTGCTTGGCGAGGATATACTGATCACCGGAGCAGGACCAATCGGTATTATGGCGATCGCGATCGCGAAGCACGGCGGCGCACGCTTTGTCGTCATCACTGACGTCAATCCTTACCGGCTCGAGTTGGCCAGAAAGATGGGCGCTACGATAGCGGTGGATGCTCGTTCGCAGGGCCTCCACGACGTGATGGAAAGACTCGGAATGAAGGAGGGATTTGACGTAGGTCTGGAAATGTCGGGGAACGAACGGGCACTCAACGACATGCTGGCAACAATGTGCCACGGCGGGAAGATCGCCCTCTTGGGAATCCTGGCCAAAGCTGCAGCAATCGATTGGGACCTGGTAGTCTTTAACGGACTCACGATCAAGGGAATATATGGCCGTGAGATGTACGAGACGTGGTACAAGATGACGGCGATGCTCCAGTCCGGCTTGAATATCACGCCAGTGATTACTCACCGATTTTCCTATCAACAGTACGAGCAAGCATTCCAACTTCTAAAGAGCGGCCAGTCCGGTAAAATTATCCTGAACTGGGGTGAGTTGTAATGGTGAGTAGTAGCCGGTAATCGGTGATCAGTAATCAGTAGCAGAGCCGCCACCAAACGCCAAACGCCCACCGAACGCCAAACGTCAAACCTCAAACGTCCTTCTCATGTTCAACGGATTCGAAACTTATCTAACAGAGCAAATTGAGAGCATCCGCAAACAAGGGCTCTTCAAAAATGAGCGCTTCATCAGCACCCCACAACGAGCCCTTATCAGCACCGCTGACGGGCGTTCGGTCTTGAATTTCTGCGCTAACAACTATCTCGGGTTGGCAGATCACCCCGAGGTAATCGAAGCCGCCAAGGAAGCCTTGGATCGCTGGGGATTCGGACTCGCCTCCGTGCGGTTTATCTGTGGCACCCAGGAGATCCACAAACAACTGGAGAAAGCGATCTCGCACTTTCACGCAACCGACGACACGATTTTATACAGCAGCTGTTTCGACGCGAATGGGGGTCTCTTTGAGACCCTGTTGGCATCGGAGGATGCCGTAATCAGCGATGAATTGAATCACGCCTCAATCATCGACGGCATTCGTCTCTGCAAGGCCGCGCGTTATCGGTTTAGGCATAACGACATGGAGGACCTCGAGGCAAAGCTCAAAGATGCTCGCGCTGCTAGATACAGGCTAGTCGCGACCGACGGAGTATTTTCAATGGATGGCACCATCGCTGATTTGGCGACGATTTGTGATTTGGCGGAGCGGTACAACGCTCTTGTGATGGTTGACGAATGTCACGCAGCCGGTTTTTTAGGGAAAACCGGTCGCGGCACACCCGAGCAGTGCGGCGTGACAGGTCGGGTGGACATCATTACCGGAACGCTGGGCAAGGCTTTCGGCGGTGGCAGCGGGGGGTATACGACCGGTCGCCAAAAGATCATTGACCTCCTCCGGCAACGGTCTCGGCCTTATCTCTTTTCGAACAGTTTGACGCCCAGCATCGCAGCGGCCTCACTGAAAGCGATCGAGATCGCCTCACGCTCGACCGAGTTGCGCGACCGCCTTGAAGCGCACACCAGACTCTTCCGCTCCGCCTTGACCGAAAAAGGCCTCACCATCAAGCCCGGCACCCACCCGATCGTACCGGTGATGATCGGAGACGCTGCGCTATCGCAGCGGGTGGCAGATCGGTTGTTGGAAAAAGGTCTTTACGTAGTCGGCTTTTTTTATCCAGTCGTTCCCCAGGGCACGGCGCGAATCCGTACCCAAGTCTCAGCCGGGCACTCCAGGGAAAACCTCCAGTTTGCAATCGAAAAGTTCGCCGAAGTCAAAGCGGAGTTTGGGCTCTAGGGAGGTTGTAGGGCGGCTGGCTCAGCCGCCGAGATCCCCGGGCGCCCGGCGCCTGAGCCAGGCGCCCTACAAATCGAGCGGCCTGGACGCCCACGAAACCCTCCCTAGCAGGCCGTTGACTTTCTGCACCTTAATTGGAGAATCTAAAAAAGGTTTGTTAGTCGGCGTCTCACCCCCAAAAAATACTGTTGGAACAAACGTTATGAACGCAAAATCAACTGCACTGGTTCTCATCGAATATCAAAACGATTTCACTTCCGAAGGTGGAAAACTCCACAACGCGGTGAAGCCGGTTATGGAATCCACAAAAATGCTGGAAAACACCGTAGAAACCGTGAAACGAGCCCGCGAACTTGGAGCAACGATCGTCTATGTGCCGATCACCTTCAGCCCTGATTATCGCGAGCTTGGGCCACAGGTATACGGCATTCTGCAAGGGGCGCGGGAAGGGGAGAGTTTTCAGAAGGGAACCTGGGGAGCCGAGATTACTGATGTTTTGAAACCCGGCCCAAACGACATTGTCATTGAGGGCAAACGGGGTCTCGACGGATTCGCCACGACTAATCTCGACTTCATTCTCCGAAGCAAGAAAATCGAGACGATCGCCCTGGGCGGATTCCTGACCAACTGTTGCGTCGAATCGACGATGCGGACGGGTTACGAGTTAGGTTACGATGTCGTTACTCTTAAGGATTGCACGGCCACCGTCAGTGAAGAGGCCCATCAGGGTGCGCTCGAGCACGATTTTCCAATGTTTTCCCATCCGATGAGCCACGACGAGTTTTTGGCAAGTCTCGGCGGCGCTTCCAGCAAGGCTAAGGAAAGTATGGCTGCTGCCGGAAGCAGGTAAAAGCTCCAGCTTTTACGAACGTGGCGGCTCGCCCTACCAACGATTTGCCACGGAAGTGTCATCGGTAGAGGGCGAGGCTCCTGCCGAGCCGCCGCGGTTTCTGCCATTCACGATGAAAGCTTATTCAATTGAAACCTACGGTGGCCCGACGGGCCTGAAACTCGTTGATAAGCCGACGCCGGAGCCAGGCGATCACGAGATCGTGGTGCGGATAGAGGCTGCGTCACTCAACTATCGTGACCTTATCGTTTTGCGGGGACATTATAATCGGAACCCGCAGATCGGCCGCATCCCCCTCTCTGACGGGTCTGGAGAAGTTGTTTCTGTTGGATCGAAGACAACGCGATTCAAAGTGGGAGACCGGGTAGCCGGTTGCTTTTTTCAAGGCTGGCCTGGAGGACGGTTCCGCGCCGAAATGCATCGAACCGCGCTCGGCGGACAGATAGATGGAGTCTTGTCCGAGTACGTTGCGTTTCAGGAAGAGGGGTTGGTCCATTTGCCCGACGGTTACTCTTTCGAGGAGGGAGCGACCCTGCCGTGTGCTGCGGTTACGGCTTGGCAATCCCTCATTGTTCGAGGTCAACTGGTTCCCGGTGAAACTGTCTTGCTGCTCGGGACCGGCGGAGTCTCCGTCTTCGGACTTCAGATCGCCAAGGCGAGCGGAGCGAAAGTGATCATCACCTCAAGCAGCGATGAGAAACTGGAACGCGCGAAGAAACTCGGCGCCGATGCGCTGATTAACTACCGGACTACAACGGACTGGGGAAAAGAGGCCGCCAAACTTTCCGGCGCCGAAGGAGTCGATCACGTCGTCGAGGTTGGGGGGGCTGGCACCTTCGTGCAGTCGATCCGCGCCTGCCGTTCCGGCGGTAAGATAGGCCTGATCGGAATCTTATCCGGACGAGGAGAGCCTTCGGAAATCTTCCCAATGGTTCCCAAGGGTCTCACGGTGTTCGGGATCTATGTCGGAAGCCGAGAGATGTTTGAGGGGATGAACCGCGCACTTGAACAAACCCGGATTCGACCGGTTATCGACAAAGTTTTCCCGTTTGAGGAAGCACCCCGGGCGTTTGCCTATCTCGAGAGCGGATCACATTTCGGCAAAGTAGTGATTCGCGTTTGAGGATTGCATGAAAGGAATTCTTCTCTTGCTCCTTGCCGGGACGGTTTTGGCAGGGTGCGCGGACGGAGGAGCGGTCGCCAAATACTATGTCCAAAACACCCGCGTGGCGCAGAAAGGGCCGGCTGTCGGCGCCCCTACCGTATATCGATTCAGCACGCCGGATATCAATTCTGTCCTTCGTCCATTCATCTCGCAACGGTACAAGGTCGTCGGGTATTCGGCATTTACAGGGACTGGAGCGTACCCGAGCGACTACGAAGTGAAACAGCTGGCCAGAAAAATCAGCGCATCCGTTGTCGTGTGCGCACATACCTATCATGGGACCTATACTCGAATCGGGCCGATTCCATTAATCAATCCCACCCCGTCCGAGACGGCTAATCCGACACTCAACCGCGCCGACTACGCCGAGGTCGCGGTAGCGCAAGCCTACAGCGGTGGAACCGGAACCGGCGAAACCCCAGCTTCCGGGCCGCTATTCCCAAATTACTTTCCAGTTACACGCGACCTCTGGGAGAAGGTTGCAGTGTTCCTCCGTAAGTGAATTGGGCCGTTCTTGGATCGCTCATCAAGCTTCGGATTCTGCTGAAGAACAGCCCCGACTCGGAATGCGGTTCGCCGGGAGGCTCGCCCTACCAATCATGCACCGCGGGATCGTCATTGGGTAGGGCGAAGCTTGCTGAGCCTAAACCGCAAATGTTGTTAGCCCCTTGAGGCTCATTTGTCCCGCGTCGCGACGCTTCGCGGGACGAATTCGCCCTACCAGCTTTCGGCGGAAAAAACCCTCGCGGAAATGCACGATTCAGGACTATAGCTCGCCGAGCTCTTTTAGTTCACGTCGGAGGAACTCCGCCTTCTCGACGTGCCCTTCGCTTTCCAGGATGGCGATCGCGTCTCTAAGAGCACCCACCAGCTTGGGATATGCGTTGTGTCGATGAACTATCTTTTTCGCCGTCGCCGGATCGATCCGGACATCATAGTCGTTTATTGAATCGGCGATATACCAGTTCAAGGGATCGTTCAGGTTTACCTCGTTCATACGCTTCTCCTATTTCACTGTAACCGTAAACCTGCGTTTGCGTCACTCCAGGATATATGAATTGGCAGAATATAATTTTACCCTTTGTTGCAGCGATCGGGGTTGCCTCTCTCCAGGCGCAAACCCCTGATGTGTCTCCCGGGGCTTCGCCCGGCGGGGAGCACCACTGGCAGGGCCACCATGCTTGGATCTGGCGAAAACTCAATCTAACGGATGCGCAAAAACAGCAAATCCGCACCATCAGGGAGAACAACCGGTCGGCATTTCACACCGCCCTAGCTACTTACCTTCAGGCCAAGAAGAAGATGCAGGATGAGATTAAGGCAAATCAAACTGTGCCCAGCGGGGATGCCGCGGCCCTCGGAGCCGCGGAGGCGCAACTTGCCGTGCTGCGGGCCCAGCAGCAAAACGAGATCAAGGCTGTACTGTCTCCTGACCAACAGCAGACCTGGAATGAGTTTCAGACGAAGCGTGAAAGCTTTTTGCAAAAGCGAATCGAGAACCTAACTAGTCAACCTAGTTCTTAATCCGAAAGCCCTTAAACAGACGCTCCGCCTCTGTTTAAGGGCGTATTCTAAATAGGCAGCAGAATTTTCCTGCGTGAGCCGGAAGATTCTGCTGCTATAGCCTGTATCGCTCATCCGCCTCGGCGGATGAGCGATGCAGGCTAACTGCTGGACTAACCTTGGGCGGCTATCGCATATTGCTTCTCCTGGCCGATGGCCGTCGCGCCCTTCAATCTCAAATCGAACTTAACGCAACCGAAATGGGTGCCTGCGGCGGCGCCCTTTTTGCGCGATTGGCTTGTCACCTTTTCGCTTTTTCTACTGGTACCGCTAACCCTCTCCGGCATTGCCGCCTGCACCGCGTTGACACCCGAGAGTCCGCTCCCTGCAGCAATTCGAAAAACGACGGCGCGAGCAGTTTTCGACTGGCTACGAGCACATCCATATCCCGCATATGTTCAAACAATTTCGGACTCTTGGCACGTCTACCACAATGCGCCCGAGCCGGCTCTGAGCCCGCTTGATGTCGCCTCCATAATCAATTCATACGAGCTGCGCGGTGATCGAGACGTAATCAGGGAAACGGCAGAGTTTATTGCGCCCTTATACAGCGAAATCTACGCCGAATTCTGGCGCCCAGCGCGAGCTGCCGTGCTGAGCCAGGGCTTACTTGCGCCCGAAATCGACTTCGAGATCGCCCAAGCTGCTGATTTGTTGGTCTCCGATAGCTTCAGCATCGGGCTTCTCGATGCTTCCGAGGCTTTCGCCAAGGCACAAGCCACTGCTGGACAACAGAGATGAAAGTGGACGTCGCATAAGAGGAATTCGGGAGGATTTTGGACGCCAAAGGCGGCTCGCCGGGAGGCTCGTGACGCTAAACATGGCAAAGCGTCGGTAGGGCGAGCCGCATTCCGGGTGGGGGGCTGTTTCTATTGCGCGCGTCCAACCAGAATTCTCGAGCACGACTTTCTCTATTTCGGAATTTAGGTTCAAGGTTCAATACTGTTGCCGCTACCACCAGCCAGTGCCAGCATAGACGGCCTGGACGCCGCCGAACTGTCCGATCGTGCCCGGCACAGGCGGGTTGATAACCAGAACACCTTCCGGAGCTGCGAGTTGACCCGTGCGTTGATCGAATATGAGCAGGAATTCGACTTGTATGCTGGCTGGGTCGTGCGGCGGGTCAGTGCCGTAGGGGCCCCTGGCGGGAATTCTGCCCAAGGCCATTTTCCATATCAACCCCGGGACTTCACCCGCGCTCAGGGTGTAGCTTTCGATGGCGACGTAAGGTGTCTTTGCCAACGTCATCTGTTGGTTTTTGTTGGCACGCCGCAGGAAATTGTAAAACCGTTTCTGGCCACGTGACACTTCTTGGTAATACGGCCGGGCAGCCATAAATGCGTAGTCGTTGGGGCCGAACGGCGCTGCGGACCATCCGAGGGCGGTGGCGCAAGTTCCGCAGACCAAGCCGATCAGAAGGGCGAAAAGGATGGGAATTCTCACGGGCTATGAACTCGAAAAAGTCTGTTAAATTTCGCAAAAGGTCTTAGCACCAACCGCTAAACGCCAGCACTTTTCTAAAAGCTAGCGCGATTTCTGCCGTTAGTCACTTAACCTGTGATTTTGTAGCGCGAGCGCCGGC
>JBAUZZ010000196.1:0-4206 GCA_049585495.1 Chthoniobacterales bacterium
AATCGCTGATTATCTCTGCGATACTTCTCCTGGGTTCAGCGGTGACGATCATAGTCGGCGGTCACGGTGTGAAAAAATATCGAGGCTAACTAATACTCTGTTTTCGGAGATAAAAGCGGCAGTTGCCCTGAATATGCGGGTAGCTTTATTCCATTCCAGCAGGAATTCTTCTTTTTCGGCGGGTACAACTAGGATTGATCAACTAGACCGGCCATTAAGTTCTCCAGAATCAGCGAGTTCTAACTTGGCCTTTATTCAGCCTGCCGGGGACCTTGCGTTTAGCTCCACAAAATATTCGCGAAGCGGTCGATCCCCCCCCTCGTGCGTGATGTCGACAGGGGCTCTGCGGTTAGTCGCGCCGTCTCGCCGGCCAGTGGGTGTCCCGCAACGTTCGACATGACTGATGATAATTATCCGGCTGGGAAACGACCGAACGCCCTCCGTGGCGCGAACAAGCATCTATGAAATCAGAAAAGAAAGAGGAGCCAGTGACTTACGAGAAAGAGGTCATTGTTCCACTCGATCCCGCGCACGAGGAAAAACCAACCCTCGTGGAACGGGAGCGAACTGAAAGGGAGCATACAAAGAGAGAAGAAAATCAGCCAACTATGCAAGAAAAGGAAGCGCTCGCTCCATTACCCGACGAGGAGGACGAGGAGGCCGCCGAGGAAGGAGAGCAAAGTGAAGAAGACGAGGAGCGGGAAGGAGAGGAGATCATAAAGTAGGTAGTAGCGTTTGCGCGAGCTTGTGGAGCGTTTCGTGATCTGTCAGATCCAGGCTTAAGGGTGTGATCGATACCCAGCCGTGCTCGAATGCCCAACGGTCGGTTCCAGGCTCAGCCTGGCCAATCGGTGTAACCGTGAACCAGTAGCGGTCCCGTCCCATGGGATCTTTGATGCCCACCATTTTGGCGTCATATCGTCTGACGGATTGTCGCGTCCATTGAATTCCACGCGGACTGGCCGGCAGATTCACATTCACCAGGCGCGCCCGTTGGGCGGCGCCGATCAATCCAGCATCGCGCACGTCCATGTTCCCTTTGGCCTTGACAAAGCTTTCCCCTTCCTTAATCAGACCCTTCATGGCTTCACAAGTTTCCCCGGTCGGCTTTTCTCCGAGATGACTGAAAATGCTCTTAAGTCGCGAAACGTGCTCCCGGGTCTGACGAAGGTGATGATCAAAAGCCGATTTCAAGTCTTTTGAAGTAGCGGCTTCACTCATCTTGGGCAAAGCGTCGACAAGTTGTTTCTCCGCGTTGTATAGATCGCGAAGCTCCTCGAGCAGGAGGCCGCGTAACGATTCGAGTTTGAGGGACGTTGTTTTCATACTGCTGGTTCGCCTCAAACCCGGTGACCGGCCGTGCCATTCACGGCGAAAGATTTTCGAACCTGGGCCGGAACCGTTCTGGCAGCTATCGCTCTGGGAAAGATGGAAGCGGTAGATAGTAAGGCGAAGGCCAAGAAGAATGTCGTTACTGCGATCGAAGCCGTCGCACGAATGTTAGGCAATACCGCCGCGATTTGCCGCAAGTTCCGAACCTCTCGATCGCCTAGTGATTGCGGGAGGCGATGGAACCATCAGCCGGCTGGCTCCCGAGGAGAGATTATTTGACGCGCTGAAATATCTGCGCCGGCCAATTCCCGGCGCTGCCGGCGGATATCGATTCGTTATGTAGACGCTTGCGCTCATGTTGATGGGAAGGTGTTCCTGACCATGGCCACACCAATAAGCGTCAGACTCGAGTGTGCAGCGCTTCGCCTGGTCGATTTTACCGCCGCGCCCTCCAGCACATGACTATTCGTAAATTTTGCATCGGTTGCGATTTCGACGTCGCCAGATTCGGCATAGATCCGTTTCATTCTCCAAGCGCGAACTAGATGTCTATGGAACTCGCAACTCTACAGGATCTCTACGTCCACGAACTGAAGGACCTCTACAGCGCAGAAAAACAGCTAGTCAGCGCCTTGCCAAAAATGGCGGAAGCCGCTAACAATGGACAAGTCGCCGCTGGTTTCCGCGAACATCTGAAACAAACAAAAGGGCACGTCGAACGGCTGGAAAAAATCTTATCGGCCCATAAGCGGTCGACGCGCGGAGCCAGATGTAAAGGAATGGAAGGCATCATCGCTGAGGGTGCTGAAATGATCGAGGAAGAAGCGGTTCCGGAGGTGAAAGACGCAGGACTGATCTCGGCCGCGCAACGGGTCGAACACTACGAGATTGCCGGCTACGGCACGGTTCGCACCTACGCTGAATTACTTGGTGACAAAGAAGGCGCAAAGCTCCTTCAGACAACGCTGCAAGAAGAGGAAGAAACGGATAAGAAGTTGACCGCATTAGCGAAATCTTTTATCAACGTGACGGCGGCCAAGTAATCACGTGAACTGCACGCTCCTGGATCCGCAGCAGCAGCAGCGTTAGTTAGCTTTCGGGATATCGTGGGAGGATGATGGGCACGGTTCGTTTTTCAAAGATTGTTGAAACTGCAGGGAAGCCGAGCGTTCACCTGTTGTGGATGGAGCCGGCCAAGGATCGCGTTTTGCAAAAAGCTATGAATGCCAATCGCGTGATGACAGTCCATCAAGACCCGGTCGATAAGAGAACCGATTTCGGCGTGGTAGGATTCCAGAAGGGCATCCCCGGTCAGATCCTGATATTCCCCAGGTCGCTGGAGCGCTTCGCAGGTAAGCGAGTAGTAGGGGTGAAATACGACCTGCTCGAATCGCCAGCAGTTCCGAGAAAACAACAGGCCGGGAGGTTCGTCAATCCGTTTTAAGAATGAAGCTCGAATTCGCGACAGTGGCGATCCGGATTCGTACGCGCCCGAAGCCCAGCAACACGACGTCTGTGACATACCGCTCGACACCTTGCCCTTTTTATTGCCAAGCCGTTATTGTGAAGTCGATAGCGAGCTCCTCGATTTCGCCTGGAAAACGTTCGCTGGAATATCGCCTGGTTGGGCGCGCGTTCAAGCCGTGTGCGACTTCGTCCATGGCCATGTACAATTCGATTACCAACAAGCTCGACCAAATCGCACTGCCCTTGACGCCTTTCGCGAACGTGTTGGCGTTTGTCGCGATTTTACCCATCTCGCCGTCACCCTGTGTCGGTGTCTGAACATCCCGACACGATATGTCACCGGCTATCTTGGCGATATTGGAGTGCCGCCATTACCTGATCCGATGGACTTCAGCGCCTGGTTCGAAGCCTACCTTGATGGACGTTGGTACGCGTTTGACCCCAGGCATAATCAGCGCCGCATCGGGCGCATCGTCATCGGCCGGGGCCGTGACGCTGCAGACGTCCCGATCACGATGGTCTTAGGTCCACAGACCCTGGAAAAATTCCAAGTTGTAACCGAAGAGGTTAAAGAATAGTTCTGGCAGCGCGCACGCTTCAGCGACAGGGGGTGTGCCTTGATGTATTGAGCGTTTTGAGCGCCGCAGTTGCATTGTAGCGGAGCATCCCAACCTACTGAGGCCAACACAGTCGGCGAAGCTTGCAGCTCTCCAAGGCTCGATCCGGTTCATCTCTCTCCGACGTCGGTCTCACCGCTCACCAGCTGTTTGGCTGCGGTCTCGCAGTAAGCCGACGCACCACCCCTGGGCCGCAGATAAAACTCACTGACAATAATTTTTGTCAGCGCTGCAGCTGGGACCACCAGAATGGCGCCGATGAATCCAAAAATCGTCGTCATGGCCAAAGTGAAAAACATAATCGTAAGGGGATGCAGGTTCATTTGGCGCCCCATGACAAACGGAATCAGAATATTGGTCTCGACTTGCTGAACGAACAGAATACAGAGAAGGGCCAACCCCAGCTTACCCAGACCCAGACTGGCCGCCACAAATAAAGCAGGGATCGAGACAATAACCGGACCGATAATCGGAACCAGCTCTCCGAAAAAGGCGATAACTCCAAAAGCGAAGGCCGGCTGCACTCCGATCAAAGCGAGAAGCAATCCGGTCGAGATGCCCGTCACAAGGCCAGTGATCAGAACCCCTCGTGCCCACGCACTCATTTGGGCCATCATTCTGGCAAGCGTGCGTCGGGTAGGTTCCCGAACTTGCAGGGGAACGAGCTCCAGGCACGCGGCCACAATTGGTACAGGGTCGCCCAGGGCAAATACAAGCAACAAGAAAAAAAGCAGGAGATCAATTAATCCACCGAACGCGCCCAGGGTTGACCGCAATAACAACTGGGCGA
>JBAUZZ010000197.1:0-9592 GCA_049585495.1 Chthoniobacterales bacterium
CGGTCGCGTAGTTGTTGGTGGTTGTTCAGTGCAAAGCGCCCGCCCGTAGTCGGGATCGAGGCCGCGCGTGCGTGGGATCGGCAGCTCTCCGGATTCTACGAGCAAAGCGATGGCTTCGCGGATCAACGCTCCGATCTCGGCCCGGTCCAAGACGCTGTCGAGCGCGCACCGCCGTGAGCGGATTTTATCAGCCGAGACTGACCGCTTGGAGCGCGGTGTCGCCGTAGGGGGAGGCACCGGTGACGCAGGCACCGTATGGTCCATAATTTCCATAATCGGTAGCAATGTGTTCGGCTTGAGCGCAGAATGGGGCTTTTCGCAGTTCGGGTGCCCCCACATCCCTCTTTTTTAGCTGCCACAGCTCCTAATGCGTTCGCCACTGTATTGGCGCCGGCATGGTCACAGCCTCGAAATCTCACGTCGTGACTCTTTCATCTACGCAAACTGCCACGGGCGGTCCGTGAGCGTCAGCGCCTAGTGGGGGCGATGCCGGTTTAAGCCCCACATGACGCGGCTCTCCAGGAATTACGGCTGTTCCGCAGAAGGCAGCGGGTCTGGACGACGAGACGGACTCGATTCCTTTCCGAGACTTCAAAACGGTACCCAGGCGGCGCTTCAACCACCGCCTGGGGGTTTGAACAGTGCACACCGTCTTCGCTCTGACAATGAGTCGTTCAATCTCAACTGCTGCCAAACGGATCCGCCAGAGTCAAGTCTGGCTTCGGCAATCTGCCGTGATTATATGGGTGGCAACTCTAACCCTTCGCCGCTTCAGAAAATGAGCACGCCACCATTCAATCCAAATGATCCGCTTGTTTCAATCAGGATCTGATTACGAATGCGCTGGAAGTACTCGCAGAGGTCAGCTACAACCTCTCCACTGAGGAAGGGACTCCCCCTATGGTCATCGACACCGACCCGGAGTGGTTAGAGGCCTCGTTCGAATATCTGAGCGAGGTGCTGGAGACATTAAGGGAGAGGCAGGGGTGAGACGCTGCCGAAAACTCCTTGAGACGCAGGGCTTCTGCGTACTGCAAAATTATTGTGATTGGCTCGACGCTCAAGGCCGCGCAGGGATCGACGACAGCCATATTGCCAAGGCAGCGGTAAGCGAATTCTTATACGGAATCCAAGAAGAGGAACGACAAAAATGGATTGCCGATGTCCGCGCAGAATTGCCCACACGAACCCCGACGATCGATGTAATCTTAAATGCGGCCCTGTCTCAATTCATCAGCCGGCACCGCGCGGAATTTCTCGAATTGAAGTGAGCGCGAGCGAACTAGTCTCGCGAGCTCCAGCCCCTTTATTTCAAGGGCTGAACAAGCCCTTGAACGGAAGCCAGAACTGAATCTGAACCCCGGTGTCTACTCTTCGGATTAGGCGCAGTTGCTGCGCCGTGCCTCATAATAGCTCTCAGGTAATCTCGGTGAGCCTCCAAATATCTTACGAACGCTTTGGGCCACTCGTTCTTGCTGTATGGAGCGGAACCGGATTTCTGGGCCCCTGCGGAGAGTTGACGCCGAGAGTGCCCGGTTGCGTCCGTCCGGGTACCAAATCGTCTGAGGGCTGGCTTTCTCGCTAGCGGAGGCGTCTGATAAAGGCTTCCTGGAAGACCTGTTAGCACAACGCCTTGCGTCGGTATCGAAGAAGCATAATCCGAAGTGCTTCTCGCGGGCGGGTTGAGGTTAGCAGGTTCCGACCCTACATCGACCGCGTCTTGCCGCATGTTCTGAGCTTTGAGTTCACCGGCATCCAGCTTTTGCGGTACGTTCTTTTTCGGGCGGGCACCCGAAATAGCTAGGATCGCACCCGTACCGATCAATATTAGGACGCCAATGGCTACCATGCAGGCAAGTCGATCCAGGGGAAGGTGTTCTTTGCATTCTATGATATCATCCTTGCCGGGCTGCTTTCCTGGTTTCAACTTAGGCGACCAGCGTTCGACGGATTTCATGGATTCGTGTAGCTCTACCTAAGACTTGCTGGCCGATTATTATGAAACCGCACGATGGTAAGAAAGCGCTAAGTGAACCCCTACCTTAAATCAGGTAGAACTTAAACGCGCTGGCTAGGTGCCCGGCCTGAGGGAACAGCCGCCTCCGAACCGGCGAATCGCCTTTCACCGAAGTCACTAAGATGCGAACCGTGACCGCTTCGATGTCCCATCGGCCTTGGCGTCAATCACCCACCAGCTACCCGATTGTAGGAAGGGCGCGTTACCCTTTGTGAGGGTCGAAAAGGACAGGGGTGCGCGTCGTATCCGCTCACGGCCACCCCGCTGCGGTTCTCGTGCCGTCCTTTAGTCCAAGCGGGTTCCTTTCGGTTAAGTTGCTTAGGGCAGATGGCAGAAATTCAACGCTAGAGCGATCGCCGCACCGATCATGAAGGCGATGCACAGGTCGACGACGAAGATTACGACACGCACGGGAAGCCTATCAGATCTTAATGCGACCGAAGGTCGCGGCTCTTGAGTGGTTCTTTCTCCGCAACGGCCAAGGCATGTCAGCGAAAAAGCTTGGTAAAGCCTACCCTTGGACACGCCACGACCGTATTAGCCAGCTTTCATAACGCAAGTCATAATAAATCGTTGAATTTAAGCGTTGTCGCCGACTATCGCGCTTTCAGCAGTTGCCTGAGCTGGGATTTCTCTGTTCGACGATAGACCACGTCTTCCCCAGGCGGTTTCAACGCGACAACGACCGGAACAGGAATCTCTGAACCTTTATTTCTGGAAGGGCACAGGTGCTTGCTGTCAAGTGGCGCTAGCGCGTTCAGGCAGAGCTGGAGGGCGCAAGTCAGAGCGAGTTCGTCTAGAAGGTCACTCGGCTGGTTGCTAAACCGGAGCTATTCGTCCGCGCGGCTCGCTCCGGGTAGATCCAAACGGTTTAGCGAAAAAGAGCAACTGGCGATAGTTGAAGGGTATATGACCTCCTTCGCGGACGTGCGGCTTTTAGACGGAAGGCAATTTTCCATCGACCGGCGCGAACTCCGATTTTCTGGCGAATTTTGAACGCTCCATCCTTGAGCCGCCGAAGTGGCTGTTGCCGTGGTAGATTTCGGTTCGGGAAATGGGGATTTCCCTCGGTGCCTCAATCCCGATTTTGACGACATCACGATCGATCCGCGTGACTTTGATATGGATCTGGTCACCGATCACAATGCCTTCATTAACTTTTCTCGATAGAATTAGCATCCTTTCGATCTTTCGTTGACATTACCTCCTTTCATATCGGACCCTACACCTTGAACTTAGGTTTAAGGTCAAGGCTGTGCTCACGATTGGAAAGGCAGCGAAGCTTACCGGGTTTAGCGCCTCGGCGATCAGGTATTACGAACGGCGAGGTCTTCTACGGCCGTCACGGCTTCTGAACGGCTATAGAGGCTACGACGAAAATGCGATCAAAACATTGCGCTTTCTGCGTCAGGCTCAGACCCTGGACATCACCCTCAACGAGATCAAGCAGCTTTTGGAGCTAACTCGCGATGGTCAACGTCCGTGTCAGGCTGTGCGCGATTTGGCGCGCCGGCACCTAAACGATATCGACGCAAGGATTCAACAACTTCGATCTCTGAGAAACAAACTCCGCGATTTGTTGTCCCGTCGTGTGGCGGCTCGCAGCGATGAGCTATGCCCACTAATCTCGTCCGTGACAGGTCAATCCACTACGCGATCGCGGTAATTATCTCAGCGGTGTCGCGGATGAAATGTCCGATTACTTCACCAATTTATTTCTTCATGACTTCAGGGTAGCGAACGTTGCGAGCTAGGAAATCATGATCGGGTTCGCTTGCTTGCACACACACGGGCGGGGGCTCCCAGGAACTTCCTCAAACGCTCTATCGGGCTTGTACCTAACGAGCCAAATCGGTCGCTTATCAGGACCGTGCGCGTATTAAACTCCGAACTGTGGGAACGGATGAAAAATCCTCTGGGCTTAGCGCTCGTGGTGTTCGACCCGAACAATCTGAAATTCACCCTTGGTGTTCTTCCAAATGCGAAGGTAGAGCGTTGCACTTCCCTCGACGTGCTTTACGCCGTTAGAAACTTTCCAGGTGAAAGGCTGAAGGACTTCGTACTGCCTGGAATTAGCCGAATGGAGAAACTCAGGCTCGCCTTGTGGTTGCCAGTCCCGATTAGGCCATTCGCGACGGTAACGCTCGTTGGATGCCTGAACCATCTGGAGTGGGAGGACTCCTTTTCCATAAAAGTTCACTCTTTGGGCAAAGAACCGCTCCTGAGTTGAAACATCGTCGTTTGCTATTGTTCGAATATACTCGAGAACGAACTGCTTCACGGCGGCCTCCTCCACCGCATCGTCGGGGTTCTTATCGGCTTGAGTCTCAGCAGGAGGCGGTTTGACGGATGCAGGCTGGGTTGGGATCGGTTGAGGGAGGGCGGCGTTGCCTCGATCCGTTTGGGCAAGTTTCATTGGCTCCTGATCTCCGACGGTCGCTTCGGCGGAGCCGCGGCTTCCCTCAGTCCGAACCTCTGCGGCGGCCGGACGCTGGACTGACGCCGGGCCGGAAATCGCAGGCGTGTGGGCGGGCTGAATTGAGGAGGCTAAAGGCTGAGTCGAGGCTAACGGTTCCGCCTTCAGGCCCGCATTTGGTGGCTGACTCTGTTCAGATTCAGCTTGGTTTGCGATGAAATCGGCTTGCAGCGCGTCATGCTGGCTAGCCGCAAGCGCGGCATTCTGTTGGGCCGCTACCGTTTTGGCTGCGTTCTCCTTGAGCTGAGCTTGGAGTGCATCGCGCTGGCTGGCCGCGACCTCGGCGCTCTTTTGGGCCGCTAGCGCCTTAGCTTCGGTGTCCTTCAGCTGCGTTTGCAGGGCATCACGCTGAGTTGCCGCCAGCTTGGCACTCTTTTGGACGACTTGCGCCTTGGCTTCGATGTCCTTTAGCTGGGTTTGCAGCGCATCACGCTGGCTGGTCGCAAGCGCAGCGTCTTTTTGGCCTTGCTGCGCTTTGGCTTCGGTGTCCTTCAACTGGGCTTGCAGCGCATCACGCTGGTTAGCCGCCAGCTCGTCATTCTTTTGGGCTTGCTGCGCCCTGGCTTGAGCGTCCTTTAGCTGGGCTGCCGCAGCCGCAGCATCCTTCATGGCCTGTTGCGCCTTGGCTTCGGTATCTTGCAGCTGCGCCTGCAATGCGTCACGCTGGCTAGCCGCCAGCGCGGCATTCTTTTCGGCCACTTGCGCCCTAGCTCCGGTATCCTTCAGCTGAGCTTGGAACGCGTCACGCTGGCTAGCCGCAAGCTCCGCATTCTTTTGGGCTTGCTGTAGCTTGGCTTCTGTCTCCCTTAGCTGCGTCTGCAGCGCATCGGGCTGCCTTGTCGCGAGCTCCGCGTCCTTTTGGGCTTGTTGCGCCTTGGCTTCGGTATCTTGCAGCTTGGCTTGGAGCGCGTCACGCTGGCTAGCTGCAAGCTCGCCATTCTTTCGAGCCGCTTGCGCCTTGGCTTCGGTATCTTGCAGCTGCGCCTGCAAAGCGTCGCGCTGACTGGTCGCGAGTTCGGCATTCTGCTGAACCTGCTGCGTCTTGGCTTCGGTGTCCTTCAGCTTGGCTTGCAGCGCGTCACGTTGGCTTGTCGCAAGCTCCGCGTTCTTTTGGGCCTGTTGCGCCCTGGCTTCGGTATCCTTCAGCTGGCTTCGGAGCCCGTCGCGCTCGCTTCCGGCTAGCGCCGCATCCTTTTGGGCTTGTTGCGCTTTGGCTTCTGTGTCCTTCAGTTGGCCTTGCAGCGTGCCACGCTGGCTTGTCGCAAGCTCCGCGTTCTTTTGAGCCTGTTGCACCTTCGCTTCGTTTTGCTCCGCTGAAGGCGCGATTTGTCCCTGATGGCCGGCAGATTTTTCTGCTTTCTTCCGTTCAATCTCTGTATTCAACCATTTAGCCGCGGGAATCGTGAGGAAAATGGCCAGACCTGCGCCGAGAGCTAACATGGCGCCACTCCGAAGCCGGCTCCGCCATCTTTGCGTTTTCAGGCTTTTTCGCAAGTAATCAACGTGGGCGTCGCTGAGCGAGGTCTGGAAACTTCTGAGCAAAGTTTCCGCCTCACAAATACCAGACCCGGCACGGAGCAGATCGTGGCTTTTGCGTCCCCCACTTAACCAGAGCTTGAAATTCGCCTCCAGCCGGTCTCGCGTGCGAAGAAGTGCCAGATTCTCACTTAACAGTTGCCAAACTCTTGGCCAGTTCCGAAGGAGGCATTCTTGCGTGACGCTCACGAGCACCTCCGCATTGGGACCTGTCTCGGCATGGAAGAGTCCCTCTTTGATGAATCGGTCAATGAGCCCTTCAGCGCCTACTTTCTGGCTCTCGCTGAACTCGGGCGTCGAGACAAGGTCGCGGTACGGAACTGTCCGGCGCATCAACACACCTTTTTCGTCAAGTCCAGGCGAAACCAGCTGCCGAATTACGGGTTTAAGCGCAGCCTGTGCGTCCGCGTCCAGCGCCGAGAAGACGCTTTCTGCATGATTGGCCAGTGCACCTTCAAACTCGCCTAACTCACGAAAATCCGACCATCGGAGCAAACCGTCTTTTCGCGGCAACTGCTTTCGGTATAACTGCCAAAGCAGGTGCTCAAGCAGCGGCAGCGGCTCAGCATTTGTCGTCGCCGCTTCCAACAAAGCCGCATCCAAGCTTTGGCCCGTCTCAGGATCGAGTTCGAATCGCAGATCTGCCGCCTCCGCGGGCAAGCGGATCATTTCGCTGACCTCCTGAAGACTAGGAGGATGCAGATCAACTCTTCCCGCCAGGACTTCTATTAAATCGATATCTCGGACACGAAATTCGGGCCGAGTTAGGACAGCGAGATCCTTTGGGGTGCAACATTTCTGAAAAAATGGATAGAAATCGCCCCGCAGTGCCGCAACGACAAAAGCGACTCGCCATTTAACCAAAGCGCCCAATGCTGCGATATATTTCTGCTGAAGCTCTGGAGAAAACCATCCAACAAATAACTCTTCAAGTTGGTCGACCACCAGCCCGAGCTGCACCTTCGAGTCGACTTGCCCCAGTTTACTTTGGCGAGGAAGCTCGACGCTTGCCTCCGGGTTCGCAGGAGGCACCTCGAATCCCTGCTCGTCCAGGAAATGATCCAACGCCTGCATGCTGAGGTACTGCAAGGTTTCCCGGAGCCGAAGCGCAGCATTCTCCGGAGCTTCTCGCAATTCCGCGGCAAGATTCTGCCAGCCGTTCTTGGTTGCCGCATCCGGAAACTCCGGCAGCGCGGATTTCGCGAGAAGCGCCGCAGCGAGTGCGTCAAATGGATCCCCAGCGCCTCCGTCGCCGGGCCGGGTCAGGGCAACCCGCCAGCATTGGTCTCTTTCAGTTACCCCAACCTGAGTCAGAACCGGCAGGATGCCAGCCCGAACCAGCGATGTTTTTCCAGAGCCCTCGGGCCCCACCACCAATACAAAGGGCTTTTTTTCTGCCGCCTGCTGCAAAACATCGAGCACTTCTCCGACGGTTTTCGTTCTGCCGTGGAAAAACGGAGCATGTTCAGCATCAAAGAACTCGAGGCCGCGAAAAGGGTTTACTTCCTGGTAATGCACCTTGCTGAGACGCTAATCTAGGGAGTTCGGGAGACTTCCAGCGGCATTTACCTCACTTCGATATTTTTCAATTTCGCTCTTATATTCTTGCTCGCCCTTCTTGTAAGCCTCGCTGGATATCAAATGCTTCTGATGCATCTCTTCCAATCGAGACCTTTTACGCTCGGCCTCCCGTCGTTCTTTCTCAAGGTGCTTTCGAATAGACTTTGGTAGTTGTTGCTCCACGTTTTTAGACCCAGTCCGGTCCAAGCTTTTCTCGCCAGGCAGCCCAAACTCCGGTCGTTCTCCCCTAAGAAATTCGCTATCGCTCGTAAGCCCCTTCGACTCCGTCTGTGGTACCGGTGGGGGAGTGGGGATCGGTTTTAGTGCAGGCGTGGGGATCGGATTTGGCGCGGCCGCGATTGTTCCATTGTCGGCCTGATTCGTGCCCGGGAGGGGCGTTACGCCACCATTGCCTTTTTCGGCAACCGTAGTCACCTTTGTCGAGGGAAAGGCAGGAATACCCGCCAAGCCATTGGAACCCAACGTCTTAGGCCTGTGTGCGCTGAATGCGACTAGACAGATCACAACTGTCGCAGATAAGGCAAACAGAGTGCCTGCGGTTACAACGAAAACTTTGGCTAAGTTCGAAGTCCAACGAGCCTTATTCAGTCGGACTTTCTCTAGTATATTCACGGGCCGATTGCCAAGTTTGTTCATAGAGGTTCGGGGAAGATACACTACAGGATGTGTGGATCAACAGCCTTCAGCACAAGATATTGACGATTGTGCGCCTTCCCCAAAAATCTGGAAATGCACGATTCTCACCTGCAAGCAGCACATTGCGATTCCTAATGGCGCTATCCATGGTTGTCCTAACACTCCGTGACCCGGACCGGCGAGCCCCTTTGTGATCCGGACCATGGTCGAGGAGACACCCGACACGGGGAATAAAGTTGCGATTTTGCGCCCGGTGGAAGTTTTGGACTGGGTTAAGAAAGCGCTGACGATGTGCCGGGGTTCGGCGACGTCACGTTATTTCAAGTAGCCTTGGGCGGACGTCCAACGCCCCCATCCTCAGGCGCAAACTTGCCATCGAACTTCACCCCTGACGGACTCCAGGACGCGGGTTTAGAAAGCGTTAGCTTCCGGCCGGGTAGGTTTACCAGGCAAAAGAAGTGATTGTTAGGGGCGAAAAACTCTCCTGTATCATCGCCCGTTCCAAAATCGAGTTTCGGCTTAACGACAGAGTGATAACCGCGGGCGACGTGGTTGGGAACAAAGTCGAGCAGTGCCTCTAGTCCTGCGCGGTGGACGCGCCCATGTTCTTAAAGCAACCTGGCCGATGCTTGTCTTATACGAGTATGAACAACTGAGTTTCGCACGCCTCAAATACTTCGGCTGGCGAGAAGCGGTTCTCCTAATTGTTTTAGGTTCGCTTTCTTAAAACATTCTTTGCTAGCGTTTCGGCCGCGCTTCGAAGGTGCGGGCGGGATGCGTGCTCGTCCGGGGACGGCGAAATTTCGCACTGCTCCGGTGTCACTCGAACATGGTAAACTGGGTGAGGATACCGTCGCTTGGGGTACGGTGGCTCTTGGAGAAAAGAGATTGATCCTGGTGGCCTCAAAAGATGCGACCCGAGAAATGAAAGTGTCTTTCGACATCTTCTGAGTAACTAAAGTCTCAAAAAAACTTACGGGAACGTACTGAAGGGTCGGAGCCTTAGAGTAACCTTTGCAGAAGGAAGTTGTGAAACTGATAGAAGCGATTCTTGCAGATCATCGGTCCGAAATTCAGGACGCAACTTCCATCGCCTGTCTGCTAACCTCCTCAATGCCTTCGTTGACGCGGGCTGGTCAGATGCTCTTCAGCTTGTTTGGCGGCTGGATGAGATTTGTCGGTGGCAGCCGGCCTAGTTGCCAGGTGGCGTCAAAGCTCGATGTCACGCTGTACGAAATTAGGAGACTGACGATCTCTGACTTTCGAGGGAGTCTCTCTTTTAAGTACATTTTCTTGTTGCACTAAAAAAGGAGACTACTGCACTTTAATAGGAGACTGCGTGCGCA
>JBAUZZ010000198.1:0-6346 GCA_049585495.1 Chthoniobacterales bacterium
GCTGCTGAAACAAGGGCCGTAGTGCGTCGGTCTTGTCCTTTGACCATTGCAGGGCGAACTGCTGAGTGCGTTGCGCCTCCAGCTCTATAAATCGGAGCCAGATACGTCGAATCCGTTGCGGCTCATCGAAAAAAAGCCTGATGGTCTGCTTTCCTGGCTCAGCAGCCCGCCAGCCACGCTCGTCTCTTTCCTCAAACGCCGATTCGATAGGATATCGCCAATCTTCAGAAGTAACTTCAACCCGCGCAATTGTTCTCACATCGAGCCAGGATGCTTTATCTCGCGCCAAATCTGGTTCGAAATTCTTAATCGTTTTTCTCATACTAATTCCTTAATCTCATTTTCTCCTCGCCCCAGGCCGAAGAAGATCGGGAATTCCGGACTGGACACCGGCGACCTACTCCCTCCTGCGCCTAACGCTGTCCGGTGAAGTTCGCTCATCGCCGGGACCACGAAGAGGAGAGCGAAGCGCCGGGAAGGCATCGAGACCTCACATTCGCGTTGGAGGACGCTGATCTCGGCAAGAGTCTCGTTCAGCTTCTCCGTATTCTCCCATACTGTTCTCGACGGGTTACAGTTGCGTTTGAGTATGCTCCTTCGCGCCCCATTTCCGCGCGTTTGCGTTCTTCGCGTTGGCCTTAGCGGGCTTGACTCTCCCTGTTTCCGCAGGTACAGGCTTGGGCAAGCACGTCGACGAATTGAGAAACCACGGGAGCCGATACGCCGTTCGGCTTCCAAGCCGCCCCCACCGGCACCCACGCGCTGTCCTCGGGAGTCAGAATCGTGGAAAATCACATCCTTGGCGGGGATCTTTTGCAGAGGCGCGCTCACCACCGCCACGCCAAACCCCGCCGCTACAAAGGCGAGCGCGCTCGCGGCACCGTCCGCCTCCTTGACGATTCGCGGCTTAAAATCCACGCGCCGGCAAACTTTCAAGAGCCAATCGCCGTAATTTGGGTACATACGATTCAGGCCGATAAAAGCCTCCTCTTTCAGCAGCGATAAAGGAATCCGCGGCTTGTTTGCATGAGGGTGGGACTTCGGTAGCGCCAGGCTCACTGGATATTTGATCAAAGCCGAAGGTGTAACAACTCCAACACCGGCCGATCGCTCGGCACAAGTATCCCCAGGGAGATGCGCCCCTCAAGCAGCGCCCACTCCTGCGATACGGTGTCCATTTCGATGCAATCGACGACGATTCCGCGGCGTGGGTGAAGTTCAACTCCTCGGCGGCAATGAAGTATTCGAGATGGCGGAACTTCATGGGAGTTTTTGAATGCAATTCGCCCCATCTTTGCTCGAGCTTCGGTTCATCTCACCGGGCTGAAAGATGCTTCTTAGCACCATAGCTTTGCCCTAGGCGAAAGCAACAGGAACTCGTGCTGTTAAGAGGAGGGGTCGATCGCTTGAACTTCTGCGGCTAAACCGCAGGGATGACTACAATCATAGGCAACGCAGATAAGATGGCCGATTGCTGTTTTCGCAAAGCGATAGAGCCCAAAGAGCCAAGGCGAGCTCCGTGATCGACCAGCACAATCGCGGCGGTCGGATGCGCTAGCCGCTAAACTCTGAAAGTAAGTTCAGCGAATCGATCTAGTGCGCGGGGTGATTGCGAATCGGGAGGACTAGCTACGTCCCAGCTTCCAAAGGGTTCAATTTCCAGAATACTGGTTAGTGGTACTCTAGCTCTCATCTTTGTGACTATTGCAATCCTGATCCACGACGATATGCGCCAGTACAACGAACTCACACGCGGGCTCGACGGGGGAAGCAGAAACCCCGCGAAGATGCAACTCCCTTCGTTAGTCTGCAGTCTTATCCTTCCGTTGTTGATCATGCATTCCCGGCACTTTCTCGCCAGGATACTTCTTCGCCGCCCGCGCAGATTGCTGCGCCAAGTCCAAGTAAAGTTTTCGTGTCAAACGTTGAGATCAATCGCGCCGTCGAGTCGGCCGAGGAACCTTCCGAGCCGTAAGTGCATCAGAAGACACCTCTAACGAGAAACGCGACCTCCAGACGATTCAATGCTGAGTGGATGAGAGAGGGCGCCTTTGATCGCCAAATCTCACTGATGGATCAGAGAATAACTTAGGCTTGGGGCAGCAGAAAGAAAGAGGCGCGCGCTAACGCTTAAGCTTGAGATGCAAAAACGGGGAAAAGCCATTCCTCCAAAGCACGTCAGGCTAGACATCCGATCATACTCAAGGGGGCAGCGACGTTGCTTTTGAAATAAACAAGGTCGTATCGATCACCCCGGCAATGCGCGACATTGGATCGTCGGCGCAGCCGCCGGCCATTTCTCCCGAGCGGATACATTTTTGATCCCAGGGGAGCGCGCAGGCCTTGCCTTCGGTATATTCAAGTGGCACACGATCCTATCGTGTAGATATCTTCGTCTATTTGGAGCATAACTAGCTCGTAGTAAGGATATTGTCTATTTTATATGATCATTGTTGTATGATGTTATGATTACGTATTTACTATATGTTATTACTGTGGACAATGTCAATACTTTTCCCTTCTGGCGCGCGATTTCTAAGTCGCGCCGCAGTGCTAACCGTGTCTTATCATGACAACCGCGGATCTACAGGCTCGCTTTCAAGAGCGAGGATCGAGATCGAATTCCGGGAGACGTTCACCTTGGCCGAGTTGTTGAGCGACGGAAAGCCCGGCAGTCGGTTCTTCTTAAAGCATGGCAGGCACATCCGGAGCGCTTCGTTCGCGGGACACCGCGGTCGCCAGAGCTCGAACCAATTACGTACATCAACCGTTCCGAGGAATGCGAAGTCGCGTAGCCATCCCTGGTCTCGTACCTATTGACGTCCCCGCGGCTGCGCTCGGTATCACTTCGCGTGATTGCTCCGCGAGAAAGCCGCGGACGGACCTTCTGAACTGCCTTCGCCTTCCTTGATGTCCATGCGCTCAATGAGGCCGTTCGCAATGGTATAGACGTGCCATAGCTCCGTGTCTGACAAGACGTCGCCTTTCAGATTTTTTACGAGCTGATGAACCTTGACATCGGTCTTGCCCATTTCATGGTCAACCACATCAAGTACGTCGACGCGAGGGTCAAACTCAGCCCACTGACGCGTCCAGTAATCTCGGATTGCTTGTTTCCCGACTACTCGACCGCCCTCGGAGGCCTTCGGCCAACTGACATTCTCACTCATTAGCACGAGTGTCGCGTCAATGTCTCGCTGGTTAAAAGCGGAGTAAACCTGAGCGATCAATTCTTGGTTAATCATGCTTTGTATTACCACGCGCACCGCATGTTTCCTAGCTGCGATAGGCACCGGTCTCGTTGAGGGTATCCAGCCGTCGCTTGGAACTCCGCCTCATCGGTTAACGTAAACGCCGGAACCATCGGTCGAGGCACCACCTCGTAGTCACCGATGGTCTCAAAGCTATTGACGCGTTCCGTCTTCCCTGGGGCAGCGTAACGCAAATCGTGATTAGATTCGCTGGCCTCTTCGCAATTTGGCAATCTGCTTGTATCCGGCCCAGGCAATCATCCCGACCAAGAGACCGGCAAGCTCGAGCTCCCAAGGTGTTGGTTCCGGAATTGGTTCCAGAGTTATCGTGGTTGGATTCCGCAGTCAGCCGAAGCCATCGACACGACCACACCGGCAGGGCGAATGATGATGCAGATGGTCGGGGCGCTCGCCGAGTTCGAGCGGCCCATTGCTCGGAGAGCGCACCAAGGTCGGATTCGATGCAGCCCGGAGCAATGATACGACGGTAGCGGGGAAACTTTAAAAAAGCCACGAGCCGCCGGTGGCGATCCATCTTGCCATATAGTCGCCGAACCGAGCCACTTCGCCAGGGTTCGGGGTGTCGACTGAGACATAGCCCTGACTGCCGACGAAATGACCCGTCTTCGTGTCGTAGATCATGACGCCTTTAAGCTCCAAGTTGCTGTAGGTATTACTCTCACTTCCATGGGCAAAGAAGCTGGCTGTGGTCTCAGAGTTTATTAGCTTTGGATAAAGGCCCCCATATGGAAACAATTTTGACGTCTCCACAGCCAAATATTTGGGTTCGGTCCCAAAACGCGCCCCATTTCGATCCCAATAATTTCGTGCACGCCCTTCGGCGAGCTGAATTTCGTTCGTGGTCGGAAAATAGGTATCAATAGCGAAGTTTCGATTGTCCACGCCATTACCTGCGGCACAGCCGAGAATGGTTAGGCAGAGACAAATCAGAATAGTCGGCTTCACAGCGACAACCTCAGCTTGCAGCAGAATAAAAGCGAATACAGCTAGATGATTTGCGTCTACGACCGGACCAAGGATGAGATCACAATCGGCGAGGTTGAGCGGATTCAGCTTTGAGCATGATGCTTTGGACCGCGGGTCGGTAATTCGACGTTCTATGAGGTTCCCCCGTTTTGACGGACAGAGATTTTGGGCGCAACAGAATGACCAGGAATGGAAAGAACCTTATCATTGAAAGCCGTGGCCAAGAGATACGATGAAGCCTTTAAGCGCCAGACTGTGGAGATGGTTCTGCGGTGCGCGCGCGGAACAGTAATGCGATGCCCGGGGCACCCGATCTCCAAGAGAGTTCTCGGGCTATCATCCGGCTGGCGCTGAGGCCTGTCGGCCCTTGCCGCCAGGGGCTAGGAATCACTGAAAAGAGTATTGGAGAGCGCGCACGCTTCCGATCGCAGCTCATAACGTCCGACTCTTTAAAAGAAAATAAGGGTGGCCGCTAGCCAAAGAAGTTCGGTTGCCGATACCCCACTCTCGCCTTCCCACCCTAGCTGGAAAGAGCAAAATCTCCTTTGTGGACGATATTGCCTTCCGCTTTGACAGTTTGTTGTTTCAATTCCGGCTCAACCACAATGCTCCTCCCTGGCCTCCGCCGACGCACGGCTTACCGTTTTTGAATTTGGTGAGATAAAAGGGAGTAATTTCCTCCCGGAGCCTCTCCCGTCCGGCCACGGCCTTATGGTGGGAATTCATCGCAAATTCGTCCTGGTCCTCCCGCGAGACATCAAAGTCGCGGCTGAGATTCTCGGCTGTCTGACCCATGTTACATCCGCTCACCGGGTCCAAGAGTTCCAGCTCTAAACCGATAAGCGGTTTAAAGTCCGAGGGTCGAAAACTCGAGAGAATGCCAAGCTTCTGCCCTAGGTTCTTGGCGCGCGCCAGGGCGCTGAACTTTTTTGCGGTCTCGTAATCGTACAGCATCGGGATTTGAGACATGCTCTCCACCCCTCCCACGACGAACACATCCCCGCTACCAGCGATCATCTTTTCGGCCGCTTGGGTTATTGCTTCGAACCCCGACGCGCAATTTCGATGGACGGTAATCGCCGGTATCGATTCAGGCACGCCCGCACGAAGCGCGACGACGCGTGCGACGTTCGCCGCGTCAGCGGGCTGTCCGACGCATCCGATGATTACTTCTTCGATTTTTGCGGCATCGATGCCCGTGCGCGCCAAGAGGAGGCTGACAGCCGTCTTCCCAAGTTCGACCGCCTCGGTGTCGGCCAAGGTTGTGCCTGCCTTGGCGAACGGCGTTCTCACGCCGTCTACGATAAAAATTGGTTCCTTCATAGAATTTAAGCTCGTTTGCGTTGCGTTTGCTTCCCTACCGCGGCGCTGTCGATTTGCCATTGCTGATCGATGTTTACTGCCGCGGGTTGAGGGTCGCATTCACGCTATTTGTCCTTCCCCTATTATATGTATATACATATATATCACAAAAAAAATGATCAGGCCAGCCCGGTCAGCCGAGCAACACCACTTTTCAGTTCGTTCCAGTCGCGACTCCCGAATTGACGCAATAACTCGTTTTGAGTTCGCTGCCAGGCCGGCCGAGCCTTCTCAAATAACGTTCTTCCCCCCGAGGTCATCGAAAACCAGCGCTGCCTTTGGTCATAACCTGGCGTGGAACGAATCCAACTCGACCTCTCCATGGGGCGAAGCGTTCGGGTTAAAGTTGTGCTATCCATCAGGAGGATTTTTCCCAGCTGGCCCTGTGTCACCTGACCCTGTTGTAGTGTAAACAAAATTGAAAACTGGGTGATGGTCAAGCCCAGCGGCCTCAGGGCCATGTCGTAACGCCGGGTCAGAGCCCTGGAGGCCCGTCGAAATTGGCAGCAGACACATGCGGTTTCATCCATGTTCAACTATTATATGCATATACAGCTACCTTTCAAATCGAAATCTCTTGTATAACGAGATGAGCGGCTTTTTCGTATCCGTCTTAGCAACCACACGGCTGACCACGTCCCCCGGATTCCGGCGGTTAGTTTAGTTTCGGGCCGCCCAGGCAGCGGGTGTGAGTTCGGCAATTCGGTTAATTGGAAAGCCGCTTAACCCTGGCAGGACTGAGCCGA
>JBAUZZ010000199.1:0-3034 GCA_049585495.1 Chthoniobacterales bacterium
ATAATGATAGAGCCGCCTATTGCATTCCTTCCACGCATCCGTCTGTTGACTCCGAAGCTGTTCGCCGAAGTATTCGCGGACGAGAGGATGTGCATCCAGACACCAAGGATTATGCGGGTCGTCCCCAGCGAGGAGTCTTGCTCTTCTTAGCTTGGCAAGAAACGTTTGCCACTCGGTAGGGCGCAAATCAGTTAGCGACTCTGTAAGGCCAGGAATTGCAGGCGATTTCAGCAGAGCACCAAGCGTCTGCTCGTCCGCGGGCCGATCGAACAGACCTAACATCCGGAGGATCGCTAGCTCAGGACCCTCTCCAAGCCAGTTTTGGTACGATTCCATGACTTTTCGGGCATGGGCTCCCTGTCGTACGTCGTGAGCAAGACGCGCTGATACTTCTTCGCGGCGACGAATGTCTCCATGGTAAGCGTCTGTCAAATAACTGCCTAAAAGCGTCAGAGCCAGACAATGGCCACCGAACTCGTCGCTGGCAGTTCGCAAATCTGCCTCGTCACCTTGAACGCCCAGGGCTCGCAGCAGCTTCGCACCCGCATCGCTGGATAGTTGTTCCAGCTCACGACGCAAGGCCGAGGTTTGCTCGTGATCGGCAATATCAGCAATGGGTAGGCGCGAAGTGATCAAGCAAAGGCCCTTATTGAAAGCAGCGAGTTCGCGTAAGAGAGCCTGGACGGAAGGCTCACGCAGGCGTCCTTCTTGTGGACCAGGCGGATTTTGGAGCGGCTCCAAGCCATCCAAAACCAATAAGGTTCGACGATGCGCGACCAGCTTCGCGAGTCTCTCGCCCTTCCCCCACGCTGTTCCGATCCGTGTGTCTGGATCGCCAAACCAACTGAGAGCTGCATCAAGAAATTCATCTGCCGAGGAAGTGTCCCCGCTGGTACCCTGTCTGTAAAAGGACCAGCCAAAAACCAGCTCTGCAGAACGATACTTTTCAGTAGCCATTCGTCGGAGCCAATGATTGACGAGCGTGGACTTCCCGACGCCCGCCCAGGCAACGATTGTACGACATTGACCTGCTTGTTGGCCCAGGCACGATCCAGAAAAGCGATATCCTCTTCTCGCCCAAAAAAATCGCTTCCTGTAACGGGCAATCTAGCTATGGAAATCTTCTCGGGTGCAAGTCTCGTAGGCGGCCTCCGAGCTCCAGCACGAGAGGCTCTAGAGGGAGTCTTCTGCAGGCTCTGACGAGTGACTCTACGCCGTTCGTCGATAGCGGCCATGATCGGCGGTATCAACTTCAGAAGCTCGCCCGGATCCTGCAACCGCTGCCCAGGGTCTTTCTCAAGGAGCGTCTCAAGTAGAACGACCAACGGCTGTGGGACACCTTCGAGTTGTTCGAACCGTAACGGCGCATGTTGATGCTGATGCATCACCTCACCAGGCGTGCCCCGAAATGGCGTCCTGCCCGTCAACATCTCCTACAGCGTCACGCCAAGCGAGTAGAGATCCGATCGGGTGTCCAGGGCGAGTCCGGCGAATTGTTCGGGACTAGCAAATTCCGGTGTTCCGACAAAACCTCCTGGCGTTGAAATTGCGGTTTGAAGACTTGGCTCAGTGATCGCCTTCGCCAGACCGAGATCGATAATTTTTGCCGTGACACTGCCGTCATCCTTCACACGCACCATGATGTTACTCGGTTTGATGTCCCGGTGAACGAGGTTTTGTTCGTGCACCGCAGCCAAACCGGCGGCGACCTGCCTTGCAATTTCGAGCGCCAACTTCACTTCGATCCGCCCCGAGCGTCTGATGAGATGCTCTAGCGTCTCTCCCTCCACGAACTCCATGGTATAGAAGTAACTGCTTCCGGTTCTGCCCAGGTGTAACACTGAGGCAACGTTTGGATGACGAACGCTGGCTGCCGCACGCGCTTCACGCAAGAAACGAAGCCGCGCTGACTCCTCACCGAGATAGCGCTCGCTAATGATTTTCAAAGTCACGAGGCAACGCAGATCAACGTCGAGTGCCTTGTAGGTGACGCCCATAGCGCCGCGACCCAACTCGATCCGTCTGCCAGCCTCATCCAACATCACTTCATAATGCTCAAACCGTCGAGCCTGCGACGCACCTTCCGTCTCCCCTGGGCTGTCGGTTGACCCAGATACTGAACCCGGTTCCCCGGTCGTTTCAGATTCCCCACCGACAGCTCCCCGCAGGATACAAACGGGACAGAATCCGCTATCGGCGGTGGCGAAGAACTTCGTGCCGCAGGCCGGGCAGGTGCGTGCTTCCTGCTGCACTGATCCCACCTCCTTGCCGGGTTCCTCCACAGATCCTCCAGATTCCGCCTTCACGGCCTCAGCCGTCCTTCGGCGGCGATTAGCGCATTGCAGAGGGCCCGAATCTCTCCTTCAATCTCTCCTGGATCTGAGACCGTGCCGGCGACTTCTTCGCGCACGACGGCTAGATAGCGCTTACGCAGGCGGTGAATCAGTGTCTTCACGGTGCCGACGCCGATGCCCAGCACTTTTGCAGCTTCTTCGTAGGAGGCCTCAGGCCTGCTTTCGCCAATCCCTACGTACCCCTTCAACGTGTCAAAGACTAGTTCTTTGCCTCGGCCAAGGTATTCCTGCCGCAACACTGTCATCGCGCGCTCCAGCAGCGTCAGCGCCCAGCGGGCCTCGAAGATCTTCTCCGCTGTCAAATGATCCGCCGGTTCGAGCCGGTAACGGTTTTCGGCCGTTTCCAGATCGATGGAAACAACCTGACACTGGCCGCCTCGCTTGAGTGCGTGGGCTCGCTGCGCCTCGACCGAAAGGTAGTTCTGAAAGCAAGCTAGCAGAAACGATCGGAACTTGCCTTTGAGCCGATCAGCCTGGCTGAGCGCCCGATGTTCCAAAAGGTGTAGGAAAAACCCCTGGGTTAAATCCTGTGCGTCATGCGGTGAATGTCCGCGCCGGCGAGCAAAGGTGTACAATGGGTACCAATAAATCTGACAAAGGGCGGATAAAGCCGCTTGACCTGTCCGGCTTTGCTCATGCGCGGAAGCCATCACCAGCGTCCAGCGCGTGGTGTGAAATTG
>JBAUZZ010000200.1:0-3715 GCA_049585495.1 Chthoniobacterales bacterium
GGTAATTGTCTATTCGTTCCTGAAAGCTAAGCTTGACGGAGTAACTCCGTTAAGCTTCGTCGGGCTGGACAACTATGGGTTCGTCTTGACCGATCCTGACTGGTGGCACGCGGTCTGGGTCACGTTAGTTTTTACGTTCTTCACCGTCGTCCTCGAGAGCGTCATAGGGCTCGCCATTGCGATGGTGGCAAATTCGAAATTTAAAGGCCGTACCTTACTGCGTGTCGCGATCCTGGTTCCCTGGGCGATTCCGACGGTTGTTTCATCGAAGGTTTGGGCATGGATGGTGAACGACATTTATGGAGTCGTAAATATCATCCTAACCAACTTGCACATCATCCCACAAAAAATCGCGTGGCTGGCCAGGCCCGAGACTGCACTACCGGTCGTTATTGCGGTGGATGTCTGGAAAGCGACGCCATTCATGGCTCTGCTCTTACTGGCAGGCTTGCAGTTGATTCCGAAAGACCTATACGAGGCAGCATCGATCGATGGCGCCACCAAGATTAAGCAATTCTTGGCGGTAACGCTTCCCCTGGTAACACCGACTCTGCTGGTCGCGCTGATCTTCCGGACACTCGACGCTTTGCGGGTGTTCGACATTTTTTATGTGATGGTGGGGGGACAAGCCAACATGGCAACGATGGCAGTCTACAATCAGCAACAGTTAGTTTCCTTCCTGGACGCCGGGGTGGGCTCGGCCACCTCGGTCATTATCTTTCTCGTCATATTGCTGTTTGTGGTGCTCTACACGCGCTTTAGCCGGGCTAGCTTCGAATGAACAACGATACCAAAGAGGGCGAATCCAAATCCGTAATCCTCAGGATCCTTTTTTACCTGTTGGTAACGGTCATCATCGTTTACAACCTGTTCCCATTCGTCTGGGCGCTTCTCTCTTCGTTCAGGCCGAGTAACGAGCTGTTCTCAACCAAGCTTTTGCCAACGGCGTTCACGCTCGATCACTACACCGCGGTCTTTAAAGATTCTCGATTTGTGGCGAGCCTCATTAACTCAATCATCGTGTCCGGTTGCACGGTTCTGATCGCGCTCGGACTCGGGAGCTTGTGCGCCTACGCCCTCGGTCGCCTCCCCTTCCGTTTTAAAGCGCCGGTGCTCTATCTCGTCCTGGGAATGACCATGTTCCCAACGATTGCCATCCTTTCGGGGCTCTTCGTCATGCTCAAGAACCTCGGTCTCTTCAACACCCGGCAAGGGCTCATCCTGAGTTATCTGATCTTTACGATGCCGTTCACGATTTGGGTAATGACTCAGTACTTCCGTAGCCTACCAAAGGAGTTGGAGGAGGCTGCTTACGTTGATGGCGCATCGCCGCTAAAGGTGTTCTGGGATATCCTGCTGCCCTTGACCATGCCAGGCTTGGTCTCCACCGGGCTGCTCGCCTTTATCGCAGCCTGGAACGAATTTTTATTTGCCCTGACATTCACGGTCACCGACACGATGAAAACGGTCCCGGTGGTGATTGCGTCATTTGCCGGCACCACTGCTTTTGAGCAGCCCTGGGGATCGATCATGGCGGGTTCGATGGTAGTCACTATACCGCTCGTGATCCTGGTCATGATTTTCCAATACCGGATTGTCGAGGGCCTCACGGCTGGAGCAGTGAAAGGCTAGGAGCACGTTTCGGCCTTGTAAGGCGCCCTGGCTCAGGGGCCGGGGTCTTCGGCCTTGTAGGGCGCATGGCTCAGGCGCCAGGGCCTTCAGCGGCTGAGCCAGCCGCCCTACAAAATGCCAGGGGTGCGGAGCTTTCATCCCCCGCCGAGTTGAATCTGCGGTATCCTTATCGAATCTTGTCTTTCTAACGTCCGGTCCCATGGCATTCCGATTCGAACCTCACGAATCTGCGGCGGAAAGTGTCCGCCGAGTCGCGCGTGAGCGTCTCACCCGGATACTCAGTGAACTTGCCCAAAAACCGGCGCCAGGAGCGGACAATGTCCACAACGCGAGGAGAGATCTGAAGAGTTTGCGTGCTTTGCTGCGGTTGATTCGAGGATCGATGGAACCGACAAAGCGTCGCAACGAAAACCTCGTGTTTCGTGACGCCGGGCGGATGCTCTCTCAGAGCCGAGACGCGCAAGTATCACTCGATGCATTGCGTCGCTGCGTAAAGAGCAAGACCCAACGTTCGAGGACCCAGAATTCGGCGCCGATTCTCCATTTCACGGAAAAACTAGAGAGCCAGTTCACAAAAGAAATCGATTCCAGTCTCCCGCCCGAATCGCTCGAAGCCATTGTCCGCCAACTTCGCTCAGCCAGACGCCGAGTGCGGTATTGGCTCGGGCCAGCCTCAGACGCGACCTTGCCCCAATGGCAATCTCTGATCGGAGAAGGATTGCGCCGGACCTATCGGCAGGGCCGGGAATTAATTGCGCAGTACGATCTCGTCGGACGCGCGAACTTTGCCGATGAGAGTTGGCACGAGCTCCGAAAAAACACCAAGACACTCGGATATCAACTCAGGTTGTTGCGGCCGATTTGGCCGGGGCCAATCGAAGGCCTGATCGATGAGATCGATCGGCTCGGCGAGTATCTCGGCGACGATCACGATCTTACGCTGGTCCGCTTGCGCATCATGGATGAGCCCTATCCGGAAACAGCTACTCAAGACGCGGCAGAAGGGCGGCGCGCCCTGATCCAATCGATCACGCGTCGGCAGAATAAACTAAAATCGAAAGCAGTCTCGCTTGCACGGCTGGTCTACGTTGAAACGCCTCGGCGTTTCGAAGCCCGTTTTGCAACCTACTGGCGGCTCTGGCATGCGCACTCAGCCAGGCCCCCGGTTCGCAACCCCATCCAGCAACCGCCTCATCCAGCCAGCGTGGCATTTTGAAACCTGGGATCGCCCGTTACTTCCTGTCCGAACCACGAGGGCGTGACGAACTGACGAGCCTCAGCTTCGGAATCGAACTCGACTTCCACTGTCATCAGCCCCGACAAGTGTCCCTCGTAAACGTCAAAATCGGCGCGCCGCTTGGCTGGTAGCACAATTTCGTACCGCGTCTTGATAACGCGCCGGCCCGCGGTCAGCGGCCACAACGTTTCGAATTGATCGATTGTAAGCGGCAGTTCTACCTCGATTCGACTCATTCCCGAGCCGCTCTTGATCGTCAGGAATGCGTGCGAATCTGTGACAAGTCGCACACGCACCGTTGCATCGATTTCACGGGTTGAAGTCAGATAACCCTGTCGGATAGCCTTACCAGTACCAACGTCGGGAGGCACTCGCGGAACAAGAAATTTACGCTCGATCTCGGCATTCACTGGGGTGTTGCGCTCGGCGCGGGCGAAGCCTTCGCTCCGCTGGTATCGCCCGGTTTCGAGATATTCACGTGCTTTAGTTGTTCGCCAAGTTCGTGCAGCTGATCCTGTAACGCCTCGATTTGTTGCTTGAACTGCGTATTTAGCTGGTCGCGGTGAATCCCCGGAACAAATAGCACCACGCCCGCACCGATGATTAAACCCAGAAGAAATGCGGCAAAGGTTCTCATGCCGAGAAAACACTAAGCGATCTGATCGAAACTGACTAACGGTAATCAAAGCCGGTAACCGGTAGTCAGCAGTCAGTGATCAGTAATCAGTACATTAAATAGCGGGGCTGGTTGGAGGGGACAGGAACTGGCAATCGGTGATGGCAACGCTATGATGGCAGCGGCACGGTTCGGCAGTTAAGGCCGAAAACACATTGGCGCTCATAGAT
>JBAUZZ010000201.1:0-3483 GCA_049585495.1 Chthoniobacterales bacterium
ATATTGAATTCTTCACCGCCACGATCCGGAACCGGAACACCCGACTGGCTTACGCACGGGCCTGTTACCAGTTCTTTCACTGGTGCCAGGAAAACGCGCTTACACTTGAGACGGTCCGGCCGTTCCATGTGGCCGCCTATATCGAGCAACTGCCCGGCTCCAAGCCGACGATCAAACAGAAACTCGCGGCCATCCGGATGCTTTATGATTTTCTGGTTATCCGGCAGTTGGTGCCAATAAACCCGACGGCCTCTGTCCGTGGGCCGAAGTATGTGGTCAAGCGCGGCAAGACGCCGGTCTGGAGCCGCGAGGACGCTAAGAAGCTCTTGGAGTCGATCCCGCGCGATAATCTGGCCGGGCTGCGCGATCGCGCGCTTAACTCGACTATGCTCTTTAGTTTCGCCCGGGTCAGCGCGGTTCTTTCACTGAAACGACAAGACTTCTATTATCAGGGACCGAGGCGCTGGCCAAGGTTTCATGAGAAAGGCGGCAAAGAACATGAAATGCCGGCCCACCATCAGATCGAGGAAGCTGTCGATGAGTACCTCTCTAAAGTTAGTATCGAGAACGGTCAGCCGCTGTTCCAGAGCGTTAATAAGGCAGGCACCGCGCTAAGCGGGCGCGCGCTGAATCGCTACAACGCCTGGGCAGCGATTCGTAAACGCGCCCGGAATGCGGGCTTTCTGACGCCGGTCGGGTGCCACACCTGGCGCGCGACCGGAGTGACGGTTTACCTGGAGAACGGAGGCCGGCTCGAGCATGCCCAGCAGATGGCTGCAAATGAGTCGCCCCGGACCACGAAGCTCTACGAACGGACCAAGCTCATCGGAGGGGGCGAAGGGGTTTGGTCCTTCGTACTCATAGGCCTTAACCAGGCGCATCCAAAATAAGGCGGTTGTTCGCTCGGTGCGATTCGTTTCGATCCTGCTTGGTCGCTTTGTGAATTGACGGCAAACCATCAGAACGAAGAACGTACGTGAGAAGCCCATGAGCGAGCCCCCAGTTAATCCGTTTGGTCCGGCGGATTGGTATCGAACCATCCGGGATCAGATTCAGCACGAAGATAATCTGATCGTGCAACGACTGTCCTGGCTGATGGCCGCCCAATCGTTCTTTTTTATGCCCTGCGCTGGGGGCTCGTTCCCTATTGGGCCAAGGGCAACAAGATTGGCTTTAAGACCATCAACGCCAGAGTTAAAACGGTCGATGCCGCGCCGAGCTATCGAGAAGCGTTCAAGAAGCGGCGCTGCCTGATTCCTGCTGACGACTCTTATGAGTGGAAGAAAGTACCCGGCGGAAAAATTCCCTATGCAATCGGGATGCAAGATGATGCCCCTTTCGTTTTTGCCGGGCTCTGGGAGGCATGGAAAGATCCAGCGACTGACGAATGGCTGCGCACCTGCTCAATCGTTACCGGGGAACCCAACGAACTGGTTGCCCAGGTGCATACACGAATGCCCGTGATCCTGCCCGAAGAACATCACGCAAAATAGTTGGGTGAAACGGAGCGCGGCGATCTCAAAGAACTGCTGAAGCCATTCCCGGCAGACCGCATGAAGATGTGGCCCATTAGTTCGCGGGTGAACAGTCCTGAAAACAACGATGCGGCTCTTCTAAAGCCCATCGAACCGTTAAAATTCCGCTCTCGCGATCCCGAACTGCCGCTAGCGTGAAGAGACCGGCAATGACCGTCCGTTTTCGCAGCTACGCGGAAGTCAGGGCCGAGGTTCCTCCGGATCCAACCCCATGATAGGCGCGCTCTCGCCCAATCAACCGGGTCGATCGAGAGTCAGTCAAGAAACGTCGTCGCTCTGGACAGTTAAATGGAGATCCAGGCGATTAAGCGCGCCCCGAGCGTCCTACCTAAATCTCTTGCGTCGTTGTCGGAGGCTACTAGCGTTGCGTATTTAGATTCGGTCCTCAGCGCCTTTATGGCTATCTCGACCCGACCACAAGCGGAGCTGGAAAAAACCTACAACGCTGCTGCCGACCATTACGATCACCCTGCGGTCTCGTTCTGGGAACGGTACGGTCGGCGCACCGTCGATCGTCTCCCGCTATTTCCGGCATGGTCGTTCTCGATGTTTGTTGCGGCATGGGTGCGTCCGCCATTCCAGCCGCCGAACGTGTCGGTCCAGCTGGGCACGTTATGGCTGTCGATCTCGCTGAAAAGCTGTTGAATAAAGGATCCCAACGGCGTGCGGAACAAGGTCTCACAAATATTGAGTTTCGCCGGGCCGACCTCGAAAGCTTGCCTTTTCCTAATCAAACATTCGACGCAGTACTCTGTGTTTTCGGGATCTTTTTCGTCGCGGACTTGCAAGGAGGCGTCCGAGAGCTGTGGCGTCTTGTCCGCCCGAATGGGGTGCTCGCGATCACCATTTGGGGTCGCGGCCTGTTCGAGCCAGCAGACGGCATATTCTGGGAAGCAGTTCGCCGCGAGGACCCGGAGCTGTATCGGTCAATCAAACCATGGAGCAAGATCTTTGAGCCGGACCCGCTCCGCGCGCTTCTGCTTGAGTGCGGTGTGTCTGACGCTGAAGCTGTCGCCGAACCAGGATGGCATCCGCTAGGGGCGCCGGAGGACTGGTGGACAATCGTCCTCGGCACCGGTTACCGATCTACCGTGGACGCTTTATCCCCCTCAGCCCGTGAACGAGTCAGGACCGCGTCGATCGACGGGGTGCGACGAGCGGCCATTCGACAGATTCGTACCGATGTGGTGTACGCCACAGCCCGACGATCCGCGCAGCGTTAGCGAAATTGAAGAATGTCTCCCGACTGAGCGAATTTTAGATCGACGTAACGGAAACCGGAGAGGAGCTGTCCTCCCCTCCGGCAATCTCATCGGCGATCTTTACCGCTTACAATTCACCTTCGCCGGCTCCTCCGCCTTCCGCTGCGTGAACTGCCGTGAGAGCATTTTGACGAACATTTTTGAGCGCTTGTGATGATACTTACACCAAAGCCGTGCACAGATTGAGTGGCGTATGACATTCGCGCCGCGATCATGGATTTCATTGCAAGATCAACCTCAATCCAAAGAACGATGACGAAGGGATCGTAAAGCCCATCTAGCTAGACTAGCTAGGCAGGAACACGCCGTGGAATCCTCTAACTGCCTCTCTGTACTGCTCTCGATCGTCCTCGGGCTAGCATTCACGCAGGTCCTGCAAGGCTTGCGCGGGCTAATCCTGACTAGGTCTCACTCTCTCTGGCGGTTCGTCAAGCTGTCGGAACTGATTGACTTTCGAGCAGGTGGGCAGACCTGGGCCGGTCAGCGCTAAAGATTTCTGGGCTCCTCCAGACAAACAAGAAAGACAAGACATCATGCCAACTGAACTCGCGAATTCAGAGCGGGTTTTCCGACCCATCGCTGGCGACCGCGACTGGCTGCCGCAACAGCGCGGCATGTCGCCGGAAAAACAACGCCAGCACGACGAGCGCCAGCGCCAGCCCCACCGGCAGCCAGACCAGCGTGCG
>JBAUZZ010000202.1:0-5339 GCA_049585495.1 Chthoniobacterales bacterium
CGTTGAGGTAGTCATGCGCAGCACAATTAACAGTATAGTTGAAATAAGGATACCCCGAGGATACTGCCTCGTCAGCGAGGATGGCATTTTCCGGAAGATAGTGCGCGATCACTTGAATAACCGTACGAGCATCGAGCTTGCCGCTCTTAGGCAGAGCCGGTGTTGAGAATACGGCAACGTTTGCAGCGTGGGAGGCGCGTTCAAGGCATCAGCCAAGGCATCGAGCGCCGCTATGCCGTCCTCGTGCGGATGTGACAAGATCATAATCTTGCAACCCTCAGGTGTCGGCCAACTTGTTTTGCCAGGATAGGCAAAAAACGTTACTGGGGGCTTTGCTCCCACCAGGACAAGCTGTTCTACGCCCCGCAGAAACTGCACGATATCCTCGGCCAGATACGGGATGCGCTCCACTACGACTCGGCCTGCACCACGCTGTATGCGTGGCACTAACGTATCACAAACAATTCGCGCCCCCGTTTTGACAGAGATGCGGCCCGCCATCTTCAATCCTTGGTCCTTGAGTGCAGAACCCCGAATCAGAATCACGGTCTTCTTGTCTGTCCGTAGTGCATTAGCCACTTGGTCCACAGCCTTTGCCTCGGGCGCAGCAATCTGAGGCACAGGAAGCGCTGGCGCCGGTCGATCGGCTTCCGACCATGCTGTATCGGCCGGCAAAATGAGAGTCGCAACTTGGCCGGGGGGCTCCCTCGACGCCTGAACCGCACGCGCGACGTCCGCCGCCACCGTCAGAGCGCTGCGCGAGGATCGAATCCAACCCGAAACTGGCCGTGCAAAACCTGCCACATCTGACGCTAGCGGGGCATCGTATTGGGTATGATAAGTCGCGTGATCACCCACGACGTTCACAATTGGTGTCTCGGCACGGCGCCCATTATGCAGATTTGCCAAACCATTCGCGAGACCTGGACCTAGATGCAATAGAGTACAGGCAGGTTTTTCGGCCATTCGTCCATACCCGTCGGCGGCACCGGTGACTACGCCTTCAAAAAGGCATAGGATTGCTCTCATACCACTAACTTTGTCCAAGGCCGCGACAAAATGTATTTCCGACGTGCCGGGATTAGCGAAACAGACCTCAACACCGCTGGCGATCAGCGTCCTCACCAGACTTTCCGCGCCGTTCATGATTGTTACGATCCCCTAGCCACTAAACTCACCTTCATCGCTTTGCTGCGATCTGACGCCAATTCAAATGCACTGATTGCATCGGCAAGCGGAAACTCTCCGCTCAGGATTGGGCCGATATCGATCCTCCCGTGGACCATCGCGTCGACTGCCCACCGGAATTCTTCGTGAGAAAGGAATGTCCCGAACAGTTCCAATTCCTTTGCTACCAATTTGTTCACGGGCACCGCCGACTCCCCAACGGGCAGGATGCCGACTTGCACGATCCGACCCCCGGGTCGGGTGGCTCCGATACAGTTTTCCAGCGCTCGCACGTTACCGGAAGCTTCGAGCGCAACGTCGAAATAGCCACCATCCTGCGTAAAGGCTTCTAGGCGCGCTTCATTTGTCCTGACGTTGACCACCTCCGTGGCACCCATGCGGTTGGCAATCGCTAATGGTTCATCGAACAGATCAGTCACAACAATCTCCGCGGCTCCGGCCAGTCGCGCGCAAGCGGCAACCAACACTCCGATTGGCCCGGAACCGGTGACCAGGACCTTCCGGCCCAGCATCGCTCCAGCCCTGGCGACTGCGTGCAGGGTCACGCCCAATGGCTCCGCACACGCGGCGACGCGAAATGGTATGGATTCTGGGATCGCTACGCATTGTTCTTCCGAGGCAATGAATAATTCCGCAAACATGCCTTGAACATGCGGAAACCGGGCCGCACTCCCAAAAAACCGCCGGTTGAGACAAAGGTTAGAGCGACCGGACAAACAGTAGATACAGCGAAGACAGGCTCGCAGCGGATTTACGGCGACTCGTTGACCCACGCTCACTTTGGTCACAGCGGGGCCAATCTCGACCACCTCTCCGGCCACTTCATGTCCGAGCACCAAAGGTTCGCGAACTTTGAAATCTAGGATTCCGCCTTCATGATAATAGTGCAGGTCGGATCCGCAGATTCCTCCGGCACCGAACCGCACCAACACCTCGCCATCCTGCGGGCGCGGCTCGGGGCGATTCTCGATTTTGAGCTCTTTAGCTCCGTGAATGACACAAGCAATCATTGGAGATTTTAGATATTTTGCTTCGTCATTTGGTCAGCAATGTAATCCGCTTGCCGAATCGCGAGCGCGACAATGGTAAGCGTCGGATTTGCCGCCGATGCGGTTGTGAATTGGCTCCCATCCGAAATGAATAGGTTCTTAATATCGTGAGTCTGGCCCCACCTATTGCAAACGCCGTCCTCGGGCCGGGCGCTTTGACGACAAGTGCCGAGGTTATGCGTTGACGGACCTGGTGGGACCCGAATGATGCGGGTCGCACCGACGGCGTCGTACACCATGGCACCTCGCTTATAGGCGTGATTGCGCATCGCGATGTCGTTCGCATGATCGTCAAAATGAACATTCGGAATCGGGATGCCGAACTGATCTTTCTCTGTCGGGTGGAGCGTTACACAGTTGGTTTTCTGTGGCATGTCTTCGCCCACCAACCACATGCCGGCAATGTATTCATAGGCCTCCATAATACGCGTGAAGTCGGGGCCCCATCCTTTTAGATCGATGCTGCGAGCAAGGTTGGCAGCTAGGAACGACGGGCCGAGGTGTTCCGTTTGCATAAAATAGCCACCGACGAATTCCCGCTTCGGATTATGATAGCGCTCGTCTTTGATGCATCCGGCCATCGTGTTCCCACGGTGCATCCGCACGGGCCGTTCGAAGACGCCCCAGACGTTGCCGCTCATATGACGCATATAGTTTTTCCCGACCTGCCCGGACGAGTTTGCCAAGCCGTCGGGGTATTTGGAGCTCACCGAATTGAGCAGGATCCGAGGTGTTTCGATGGAGTTGCCGGCAACGCAAACGAGACGTCCCCGTTGTCGATGATGATTGCCCCCTTTGTCGGCGTACACGACTCCGGTAACCTTTCCAGAAGCGTCGTGTTCGATTTTCAAAACGTGACAGCCCGAACGTGCCTCGAGGCTCCCAGTCGCTTCCCCTTTGGGAATTTCCGAGTTGAGCGTCGACCATTTCGCATTCGAACGAATGCCCTGAAAACAGAACCCATCTTGAATCGTCGCGGGACGCCCATCGCGCGGGCGCGAATTGATCGCCATGTTACCGGTGGAACATCCTCTATAACCAACTTTCTTGGCTCCTGCCGCCATCACAATTTGATTGTTGTCGGCGTCATGCAGAGGAATTCCATGAGTGCCGCTTACACCCATTTTATCTTCCGCCTTGTCGTAGTACGGCTCAAGCTCGGCTAGTGTTAAGGGCCAATTTAAGAGGCTGGCTCCCGGGATATCGCCGTACTCATCTTTCGTGCGGAATTCATGTTCCTCGAAACGCAGGCAGCCGCCCCCCCAATGCACCGTTGTTCCACCGACGACTTTGCAAATCCAGGCGGGAAAGTTAGGAGAATTCTTGGCGACCCACCAGGAACCCGAAGTGGCGCGTTTATCTAACCAAGCCAACTGGGCAAACGATTGCCGCTCATCATCAATATGCTCCGCCCGTTCAATCCGAGGTCCGGCCTCGAGAATCAGCGTGCGCACTCCTTTTTGAGCCAATTCATTTCCGAGCGTACCACCTCCAGCGCCCGAGCCGATAATGAGCACCAAGCTACCGTCATCCAGATCAAATGTTCGTGGCATAAATTAAAGCTCCTCTCTTTTGATCCAATCGATGTCATTGAAGCCCCGGTTCAGATAACCGCCTCGATGATTTGATGGCCCTTCGTACCCGAAGCGGGACCAGATTGCCGGATTACTGTAAAAGTAAACGACGAAGTCCGACCGCAGACTTTGAAAGAAGGGAGTCTGCTCAACTCGCGTTAGTGCGTTTAGTCTTGCCTCCTCAGAGAGGCCAGCCCACGCGGACCCTGTTTGGCCGTTCAGAGCCTCGACTCCCTCGGAGAGAAAACAGGGTAAGTCTTGCTCTTGCGCCGCTTTGTCGTCTAGCTTTCGAACAACATGATCGTAAAACTCGTCGGGAACGCCATTGTGAGGGAACATGATCCGATAGATGGAGACGAGTTGGTTAACAAGTTCAGGATCCAGGCGACCGTACTTATAAGCTTTAGAGGCTGCCGAAACAGGGTCGGTAACTGGGACTGCTGGGTTCACAGGGGAATCTCCTCCTTTCCTTTTGAAAAAACGACGTAAGCGCGTGCCGCAGCGATCACATCGGAATCGCAAATTAGGACGTGACAGTAGTCTGGTGGATGGCCGATTTAAAGCGTTCCCTTAATTGATCAAAGGTATGGAGCATTTGCGCCAGTGGAACTATTGGCGCGTGAGAGTAGGAAAAAAGCTCACAAGAGGCAAGGCGATCATTCGCAGGTCCGGACGGTCGCGGGTCGGTAATTCGACTTTCTAAAATCGTTTATAGGCGCGTTTGATGAACGTGGCTGCTATCATGACACTCTGCAAAAAGAGAGGGGAACGCTACTATCTAGTGATACCGTCTTCGCAGGGAAGAAGATACTGGCTTAGAATAGGAAGCAAGTTCGCGTTAATGCCTATTTATCAGGATATTACCGTAGAATTTACGCGTCAGATCTTGATTCAGGCGGCTATTATTTTTAGAGAAGTTTTTACCTTCTAGGTCACCCTAAGATGCCTTGATGGAACATGGAAACATCATTCTGCTGGTTTTGTTGTCGTTCCGCACCGCACTTCCGATATTTGGCCAATCGGTGCAAAGCCTAGCGTCGGGTGTTTCCCCTACTCGTTCCACATTTCGCACCGGCGGAGTCTGATCACAAATTTCGACTTGGCAACGACGGCAACCGAATTTGATCCCTGTGTGGCCACATTCGAAGGTTGACTAGGCTAGACGGCGAACGATTGAGATGTGTTCAAGAACCTCCGAAAGGTTGACGAGCTATGAAGCATCGCGGCAAGAGGTCAAAGCTGAAATATGAGCATGCCCTCATTGAGGGTTTGCGGCCACTCTTGGAAAGCATTGCGCCCTGGGAGGACATTCATTCGATTATTCCCGGACGAATTAGACCGACCAAGGGTCCCAAGCGGCGGATTAGACTGGAAATCAAGTATTTTACTGGGACAGGACTGAAAGCGCTCGCTAAAACCGGAACGGCTGTCCAAGAAGTTTTCTTCGTCACTGCCAACCCGCAAGCCGTCAGAGAGCGTCTACTGGCAACCGCGACGAGATCAGGCGTGGAGGTATGATTCTGCTGAA
>JBAUZZ010000203.1:0-20097 GCA_049585495.1 Chthoniobacterales bacterium
GGCTACGCCAGACGGAATGACGTGCTGGGCCTCTACTCAGGGGATTTTCAGCGTAAGAGATAGCCTGGCAGACAGCGTTGGCGTGCCGCTAGACAAGATTCACGTGATGTCGGAATTCATGGGAGGCGGCTTTGGCTCCAAATACGGCGCTGGAATAGAAGGAGGACTTGCGGCACGACTATCTAAAGAGGCTGGGAGCCTCCCTGTGCGCCTTATGCTGACTCGCTTCGACGAGGCCTTGGCGGTCGGGAACAGACCTTCGTCGTTTCAGAAAGTGCGGCTGGGCGCCAAGAAAGATGGGACCCTGGTTGCCTACGAGTTGGAGGCGTTTGGCACTGCCGGATACGCCAGCGGCGGTGTCACGGCGGGCGGAGGCGGAGGCGCAGGGTTCCCGGCGCCCTACATTTATCGGGTTCCGAGCACGCGTGTTCGACAGACCACGGTGGCTATTAACGCCGGTTCAGCGCGGGCAATGCGGGCGCCGGGTCATCCCCAGGCATCTTTTGGCATGGAATCCATCCTGGATGAAATGGCGCTTGCTCTGGGGTTGGACCCGGTTGAGCTGCGAATTAAGAATGATCCATCGGAGATCCGGCGCCAACAGTATCGGATTGCCGCTGGACATTTCGGCTGGAATGCCAAGTATCGCTCTCAGTCATCTTCTGAGGGTCCTGTGAAGACCGGGGTTGGCTGTGCAGGTGCTACCTGGGGCGGGGGCGGGCAAGGTTCCGAAGCCGAGGTGCGGATCAATTCTGATGGGACTGTGGAGGTCCGTTGCGGGACGCAGGACCTTGGAACAGGGACAAAGACGTTGATCGCAATCGTGGCTGCCGAAATGTTCGGCCTGGAGCCTGCTGCGATTTCGGTAAAGATAGGTGATACGACTTTTCCGCCATCCGGTGGAAGCGGCGGGAGTACGACTGCAGCTTCGGTCGCCCCCGCGGTATTCAATGCCTGCCAGAACGCGCTTACAGACCTCAAGTCGGTTTCGGGCATTTTGAATCCAGTTGGATCGAATTGGCGCTCCGCTACTGCGCGCCTGAGGATAAATCCGATAGTCGCTCGCGGCCGCTGGCAGGAGGGGCTCTCGAGCCGCGGCGTTGGCGGTGTGCAAATGGCAGAAGTCGAAGTGGACACCGAAACCGGATTCGTCAGGGTTAAGCGGATTGTTTGTGTCCAAGACTGTGGTCTGGTGGTTAATCGGCTTGCCAGCATCAGCCAGATCAACGGAGGGATCATCATGGGCATCGGCTTCGCGCTATATGAAGAACGAATTCTGGATAGTCAGACAGGAGTAGTCCTCAATCCAAACTTCGAGACCTACAAGTTGCCCGGTGCCGCCGATATTCCGGAGCTTGACGTGATTCTTCAGGATATGCCGGAGCGAGGTGTCATTGGAATCGGGGAACCGGTGACCATTCCAACCGCCGCTGCGATTGCGAACGCTATTTCCAATGCGATCGGAAAACGGGTTACCCGCCTCCCAATTACGCCATCCCAGATTCTTGGCTTGTTGGAAAAGATACCGGCAGTTCGTTCCACATCCGGATCCGGAAAAGGCTAATAGCAGAGCAAAGATTAACATGGAGAATTTTGAATACGCCAGAGCCCGTTCGGTCGATCGAGCAATCCAGCTGTCGACTCCGGGGAGTCGGTTCCTCGCCGGCGGCATCGATCTGCTCGGCGAAATGAAGGAGTATATTATCAGTCCGAGGCGGGTGATTGATCTAAAGCCGATCCCAGGTCTCGATCGGATTGATACATCCGCCAGCATCTGGAAACTTGGCGCGAACGTCACGATTGCCGAGATCGCGAAAAACCGACGGATCATTGCGACTCTGCCGGGATTGGCTGAGGCAGCTTCGGAAGTGGGCTCGCCTCAGATTCGCAACGTCGCCACACTCGGAGGGAATCTGGCGCAACATTCTCGATGCTGGTATTACCGCCACCGCGACCTGCGTTGTCTGAAACGGGGCGGCAGCACCTGTTACGCTCGAGAGGGGGAAAACAAGTACCACAGTCTGTTCTCCGGCAACCCTTGTATCAGCCCGGTCGTTTCAAATCTCGCGGTTATTTTGGGCGCGCTTAATGCGACGGTTAACGTACGAAGGGGCGACAAAGAGTTGACCCTGACGATTGGAGAACTTTATTCCGATGCTTGGAACAACCCCCTGGCTCATAACTCGCTCCTGCCGGGGGATCTTATCGTTTATGTCGAGGTCCCGACGGAAAAGAATCGCAGCACCTATTTGCAAGTCAGCGAAAAGGGCGATTTTGACTGGGCACTCGTGAGTTGCGCAGCCGCTGGGCAAAATACCGCGGACCAATGGACTGATGTCTCGGTTTTTCTCGGAGCCGTTGCACCAATACCGTATCGGGTAGAATCTCCGCTCCTCCAAAGCGGAGAGTTGTCGAAGGAAGCCATTGAATCCATAGCGGGTAGCGTCGGCTCCAAAGCAACACCCATGGCCCATAACGGTTACAAGGTTGCGATCGCCCAGGCACTAGTCCGCCGTGCCCTCACCAGAATTATCCACTAACCTATGTCATTCCAACCGTGTAAATATCTGCGTTATAAAGAGTTGTTTTCCCAGGAGTTGATTGCGATGGACGAGGATAACAATTCGATTCCCACCGTGGCTCACGCATGGTGCAATCTAACATTGAAGGAGGTTGGCCGAGATGACTGCCCGGTCTCGATGACGACCTGTTCCCGACCCGGTCGAATATGTTACCGTTCCTACCTTGTAAAGGAACACCTCTAGCCTGCAAATCTCACACGCGTTATGTATCTACACGCTTATCGCGCGCTAGATAGCTCTTAAACAGACACTGCGCGTCTGTTTAAGAGCCGGTTAGGAGAGTCGAACATCGAGTCGTAGATACGGCCACCATCGAAATAGCGAGCGAGTGTTTATGACCTTCGTGTTGGACAGATTCTTCCGCTCCTTCAGAGCTACGCCGCGTTTTTCTACAGGTACCCAGGGTTCCGCTGCGCTCCACCCTGGGCTAAGCTCTGACGCGCCCTTCGGCGCTCGCAGAGCGAAGGTGATCTTCGAGTTGTGTGCGTCCGCAAAACAGGAGAGGCCGCGCCATAGCGGAGCGACGGCGGGATTCTGCTGCCCTGGGAATGCGTGGCCCGCGAATCCCTAGAACGCGACTTTATCGCCGCCCTTGAGCGACAAGATCTCACGTGCATCGGCCGGTGTTGCGACTTCCAGTCCCAGACCTTCGATGATCCGGCGGGCGCGATGCACTTGAGCCGCGTTGCTGGTAGCCAACTCGCCCGGTCCGATCCATAAACTGTCCTCCAAGCCCACGCGTATGTTGCCCCCCATCCCAGCGGCCATGGTTGCGATCGGAAGCTGCTTGCGTCCCGCAGCCAAGACTGACCAGCAATAGTCTGTGCCAAACAGCCGGTCGGCGGTGCGTTTCATATGCATGACATCCTCGGGATGTGTACCGATTCCGCCCAGGATGCCGAAGACCGTCTGAACGAAAAGAGGGCTCTGTACAAGCCCGCGGTCGAGAAAATGCGCCAAATTGTAGAGATGACCTACGTCATAGCACTCGAATTCAAAGCGGGTGCCGGTACCAGCACAAGTCTGAAGGGCAAACTCGATGTCCTTAAAAGTATTTCGAAACACCAGATCCCGGCTGCTCTCCAGGTAGTCGCGCTCCCATAGGTGTCGGAACTCCTTGAAGCGTTCCAGCATCGGAAATAGGCCAAAGTTCATCGAGCCCATGTTGAGCGATGCGACTTCCGGCTTAAACGTACTTGCGGGCTGGATGCGCTCCTCAATTTTCATGTAAGGCGCGCCGCCGCTGGTCAGGTTTATCACAACCTCGGACGACTGTTTGATTCGTGGCAGGAAGGCCGCGAACGCACTGGGACTGTGGTCTGGTTTGCCAGTCTCCGGATTGCGAGCATGCAGATGCACGATCGCAGCGCCAGCTTTGGCTGCGCCGATCGCCGCCTCGGCAATCTGGTCGGGCGTCACTGGGAGATGGGGTGACATGGATGGAGTATGGATGGCGCCAGTGATAGCGCAGGTAATGATAATCTTTTGGGCCATGGTCCTTTGTCTTGAATTACGATAGAATAGCTTTCACTCCCAAGGCAAAGGCAGCGGCAGACGCACTCCGGCAGTCGGGAGGTGCCATCGTGAACACTGCGTCGACCGCCGGACTCAATACAGTCGGGAGCAGCATCGCCTATGGCGCCAGCAAGGCTGGTTTGATTAATTTGACAAAGAATCTCGCCCGAGGGCTTGCGCCGGAGGTACGCGTCAACGCCGTCGCGCCCGGTGTTGTGGATACGGAATGGACACGGAGATGGCCGAAGGAGGCCAAACAAAGCGCTGCCGACCGCGCCGTTCTGAAGCGCATCTGCATCGCACAGGACGTAGCTGATGTAATTGTGTTTTTGTGCGTAGGAACGTCCATGATCACCGGCCAGACCATCGTGGTCGATGGCGGTTTCTCGCTCTGAAGCTTGACCGGTATTCGGACGAGCAACCTCAATTGAGAACCTTGAGTACTTCGGTAATTACGGAGATGAGTTGTTCAATTTCAGCTTTCTCGATGATCAGAGGAGGCGACAGGGCAATAACGTCACCCGCCGCCCGAACCAGGGCGCCCTTCTCGAAACACTTCAGAAAAGCCTCAAACCCGCGCTCCGAGGGTTTACCGGGACGTGAATCGAGCTCAATGCCTGCCAAGAGTCCCAAGTTTCGCAAATCCACCACATAGGGCAGACCCTTCAACGAATGGACTGCACTTTCCCAATAGGAGGCTAGCCCTGCGGCGCGTTGGAACAGTTTATCATCCCGGTAAACATTAAGCGTCGCAAGACCGGCTGCGCACGCGAGCGGATGTCCCGAGTAGGTATAACCATGAGGCAGTTCGATGGCGTAGTTCGGCCCCTGCATGAATGCGTCGTAGATTCGCTTGCGCACCACAACCGCTCCCATGGGGACAGTGGCGTTAGTCAACCCCTTCGCACAGGTAATCATATCAGGTTGGACGCCGAAGTGTTCGGCTGCAGAAGCCGCGCCTAGCCGTCCGAATGCTGTGATTACCTCATCGAAAATGAGCAAAATGCCGTACTTGTCGCAGATTGTGCGTAGCCGTTCCAGGTAGCGGCTCGGTGGTATTAGGACACCGGTAGATCCGGCAACAGGCTCCACGATGACGGCCGAAATTGTTTCGGCGCCATGCAGCCCAACGATGCGTTCGAGTTCATCGGCAAGATGGACACCCCATTCCGGCTGTCCCCGACTGAAGGCTTGATGTTCCCGGTCGTGGGTCTGAGGCAGGTGATCGACACCCGTTAACAATGAGCCAAAAGATCTGCGGTTGTTGACCATGCCTCCGACCGAGGTTCCTCCGAATCCGACCCCATGGTAGCCGCGTTCTCGGCCAATCAACCGGGTGCGTGTTGCCTCGCCGGAAACACGATGATAGGCGATCGCGATCTTCAAAGCCGTCTCTACGCTCTCTGACCCTGAGTTGGTGAAGAAGACATGGTCAAGGTCGCCCGGCATGAGCCCAGCCACGCGGGTTGCCAGCTCGAATGCCTTAGGGTGACCTATCTGAAATGCGGGAGAATAGTCGAGCTCGGCTACTTGGTGTTGAACGGCTTCGACAATCCGGCGATCGCCATGACCCGCATTTACGCACCACATCCCAGCGGTGCCATCCAGGATTTGGCGACCATCGGCACTAGTGTAATACATACCCTTCGCTGCAATTAACAGGCGGGGAGCTGTTTTAAACTGGCGGTTTGCCGTGAAAGGCATCCAATACGATTCGAGATCGGCTACCGCTGTGCTCTGCATAATATCCTCCATTGCTCCACTGCCCGTTTAGAGAACGGGCCAGATCCAGAACGCCAGACCGACGAGTGCGATGAACGCAGCGCTCAGTACTTCACCATACCGTTCGATCGCGCCAAGTCGTATACGCTGCAGTCCCGCGGTCGAGTAGACGCACAACAGCACGTAGGTCGCGATCGTGCTGATGGCGAACACGACGGCCATCACCAAGATTAAACCAACGCCATATTTCCCTGCAGCGAAGAAGGCAGGAATACCTTCGACCATGGGAGAAGAGCCGAGAATCAGGAGCAGCGCGGTGCGCGCCGTGGTCTTGTGACGGTGGTCGTGTGCCGGCGGCGCCGTTTCGATCCCAGCAGTTATTGAGTGGGACGAAGCTGGCGTGTGATCATGCCAGTGCCTATGGACGGATCCCCGCCCGTGGCGGTGCGCGTGAACATGCCGGGTGAGCACAGCCGTGTCACCGTGCAGGGGCGCATAAAGTGGATCATCCTCCGGCGCCGTTTCGTGGTCATGCCCATGCCCGTGCTCGTGGTGACGATGGTCGTGCTCGGAGAATTGCGTCTCATAACGGCGCGTATGACCTCCGTGATGGAGATGGGGAAAGTCATGGCTATGATTGTGCCCCTGGCCGTTGTGCCTCCGCAGATCGCGCCAAGCGGAGATGGCAAACCAGCCACCAAAAGCAATGAGTGCGAGGCTCGAGACCATGTCGACGACGTGGGCGAAGCGTTCTGCGAAAGCGACCCCCGCCAGCCAGACGACTAACGCGATGAGCAGTGTCGAGAGGACGTGCCCGGTCCCGGCCTGAAGCGCGACTCTCGCCGTTTCAGATTTCGACCAACCCCGTTGCCGTGCAATCAGCGTAATCGGGACCCAGTGATCCGGGACGATGGTATGGAGCACGCCGACCGTAGCGACGGCAGCGACAAGCAGCAGGGCGGGTCCGTAGTTCATTTGCCGCCTCCATGATCGTGCTGGTGCTCGAGGTCGTAATGGCTATGGGGATGCACGTGCCGTTTGCCGTCAGCGTGTACGTGCTCGTGCTCGTGGAAGACGATTTCGAGCTGCCGGCCGAACGCGTCGGCGATACGGCAGAGCGTTTTGAGGCTGGGGACATGATCGCCGCGCTCCAAACGCGAAATCATCGACTCGGTCATTCGGAGCCGAGTCGCCAATTGCTTTTGCGTCTTGCCGGTATGAGTCCGCAGCTCCAGCAGTCTCCGCGCGCACTGTGCGGCAAGCGCGGCGCTGTCGTTTAATCCTCGATGAGGCGCGGTCTTCCGTTGACGATGTCCCATGAGCCAACTTAGCAAAAGTGCGAAGTTCGTCAACGAACAAATGGAAATTCCGGGTGTTCTCAACGATGAACTTGCTAACTGGTTCGGGCTGAGCGCGAAGGCATTACCCCAATCCTCAAAAGGCAAGGCGCAAAACTCAAAACCTGAAACTGTCAGCCGGTGTAGATTTCTTCTCCTCTGTGCAATCGCAGGGCGATCGCAACGGACTGGCTGGAACTTCGGCGCGTAGGGCAATGGGCAGCCAAATGTCGGGCGGCCGCAGTATAAATTAGTTCACGTTCGATGCTGGCCGGTCGCCACCCTTGTGCCTGCGTAACGGCGGCCTCGATCACTTGTAACTTGTGGAAGTCGAGGTCTTCTCGAACCGTAGCGAAGGTCAGCGTATCCACCAGATCTGGCTCTGGATAGCCAAGGCGCAAATAACGGACCACCAGACTCGGCACTTCCGACCATCCTTTTCGCTGGTCAAGGGCAGAGAGGATCCCTTCTCGCAATGCGCCCGGCGCGGTCGGGAGATGTTCTAAAGCGGTTTCACCGGGAGGTTGAGCGCGAGGAATGTTGAGGAAACGATCTACGTAGATCGACATCGCGGCATGATACAAGCCCCGAAGAACCTCCGCTCCTGCCTCTCCCCGCGCCAGCACCTGATGAAGCCCGTTACAAAATGAGAATGTGTGCATAGGCCCGAACCAATCATCGATATCATTCGACTCCGGAAAGCGTGCCAGCCGCCAAGCCGCCGCCAAGGTAAGATGTTGGGTGATTTCAACTGGCGGGACACCGTTAGCCAGGGCTGCCGTGATCGCGCTGAGGATCGCGTAAGGATCATCTTCGAGCAGTTCCCGGTAAAAGTCCGGGCAGCAGAAGCCTTCTTTCCGGATCGCCGACGGGTGGTTGCGCAGATCCTCCTCAGCTTCTCGGACCAGTTCGATCAGATCCTTTGGCGCTCGCCACGCGCCACGTTCTTCTTCTGATTGCGACTGGGTTAAATACTCCACGATGAGCGGCAACACCTCCGCGGCGTACTCCCAACCAATGAGATCCAGGAGTTCGAACGCTTTGTTCGAAAGATCGAGGGCATGACCTCCGTCAGCATAAACGCGCTCCTGCAGCGGTCCGAAAATCAGCCGGTTCAAGGCTTCGCGGGTGAAACCGGAATCCAGCGCCGCCAACAAAGTTCGCTCCGCGCCGTCGTCGTGCCGAACTTTGGCCCAGTGAGACATCCAGCGGCTGAGCCGCGCTTCGTCGAATTTCTCTGCGCGAAGGCCGCCGGGGGAATGCCGCACCGGCTCACCGTCGCAGTTCTCTGCCACCTTGCGCGCCGCTAAGGCCAAGGCATAGACGAGAGTCGTCTCGCCCAGCCAGGGGCTCAGTCGAGCTACCGCGGTCAAGGTAGTCATGCCGTCTTTCCACACTCGGTGATTGTGCGCGCCGAATATGGCAATTTCTCTGACGATGCTGTGCGACGGCTCGCCGCGAGCCAGGAGGGCAACAATATTCTTTGCTTCCACCAGCCCGATACTCTGCTCCATGCCACGTCGTAGACGCGCAAAATAGAAGGAGGAGTCAGCCTGCTGTCTCGGCTGGCGGGAAACCCAGATATCGTCGCCACTAACACGGACCTCAAACGCCGGTGCGTCGTCGGCCCATAAATCGAACGTGCACCCGCTCCGCAGATCGAATCGCGCATGGTGCCAGTGACACGTGAGGATGCCCTCCTGGACGCTCCCTTTGCTTAATGGGAACCCCATGTGAGGACAACGGTTGTCGAGTGCAAACACTCGCCCCTCATGCGAACATAGCAGCAGCGGGCGATCCTCACCCCGCACCGTCATCATTCGCTTCTCTTGCAATTCGGCCAGCGACGTGGCGCGGAAAAACCCAGGGAAATCAGGCGAAACAATTCCGGCAGCCATAACAAACGGAGCGAGAACTTACAGAACCCCAAAGGTCCCATTTGTAAAGGGCCGCTTAATCGAGAGACTCCGCGCAGAACGGCGCCGCTTTCGGCAGGCCGTAGGGTTCTGAACGCCTCCCCTACTGCGTCGCTTGCACTCGTAAAAGATAGAACAGCTGGGAGTTAAATGGACTCGTTGCCGAGACAGGACTTCTAACTATTCTATTAGCTGAACGATTTCGAAGTGGGTCCAACCTTAAACTACCCAATCGATTCCAGCGTGAAAATCTCCCCGTTCGGATCGTGGAGATCTCCAATTACGTCCGATTTGATCGCTGCGGATTCCATTGCGCTGATCGACGTTCTCCTCGACGGCAACGATGCCTATTGGATTGAAAGACGCCCCCAACAGAAAGGGCGCCATGTAGTCGTAAAGTACGCGAAAGATGGTACAGCCCATGATGTAACGCCACCACCGTTCAACACGCGGACAAAGGTTCACGAGTATGGTGGTGGAGCCGTTACTGTCTATCGTGGAACCACCTTTTTTACAAACTTCGATGACCAAAAGCTGTACCGGCAGGATCAGGACGGGACGCCACGTCCGATTAGCCAAGCTTTCCAGTGCCGATATGCCGATGCTGTTGTGGATCCGTCGCGGGACCGACTTGTGTGTGTGAGGGAAGACCACGGCCGGGCCGACGGCATCGTGATCAATTCTATCGCCGCGGTCGCGAGCGACGGCCTCAAGCCGGAACAAGTTCTGGTGCAGGGACACGACTTTTACTCCAATCCGCGATTTAGTCCGGATGGAAAACGCTTGGCCTGGTTGGCGTGGAATCACCCGAACATGCCCTGGACCGGAACGGAGCTTTGGGTAGCTGCCATCGGCGGATCCGGTGAAGTCCAGGCGCCGATGCGGGTCGCCGGGTCTGCGAACGAATCAATTTTCCAGCCTGAGTGGTCTCCAGACGGCACGTTGCACTTCGTCTCCGATCGGACCGGTTGGTGGAATCTTTACCGGTGCCGGGATGGGGTGAGTGAAGCGGTCCTTCTGAAAAGCGCCGAGTTCGGTGAGCCACAATGGGTTTTCGGGATGGCAACCTACGGGTTTCTTCCCGACGGCCGCATCATCTGCAGTTACAGGGAAGCCGGCCGTAGCCGTATCGCGGTACTCACCGAAGAACTCCTGCCACTGGACCTGCCCTACACCGAGGTGTCGAGCGTCCGGGTCTGCGCCGATTCCTTCGTCTTCCAGGGAGCGGCTCCAGACAGCCCGACATCAATTGTGAGGGTTCGGTTAGATCCAATGACCATAGAAGTCTTGAAAAGAGCTACGGAAGTCACGAACAATCCGTACATACGCGAATGTATCTCAGTGCCGGTGCTCACCGAATTCCCAAGCGAGAGAGGAAAGGCTTATGCGTGGTATTATGCGCCTCTAAATCCAGCATTCACGGCTCCAGCAGAAGAATTACCGCCGGTTATCGTTAAAAGTCATGGCGGACCTACTGGCGCCGCTTCAAGCGCCCTGGATCTGCGCACTCAATATTGGACTAGTCGTGGTTACGCCGTCCTCGACGTCGATTACGGTGGGAGCACCGGCTATGGTCGCGAATACCGGAATCGTCTTCACCATGCCTGGGGAATCGTGGATGTTGAAGACTGCACAAACGCGGCAAAGTTCATCGTCCAAAATAAGAAAGGGGATCCGGCTCGGGTGGCGATTACTGGCGGTAGTGCCGGCGGGTACACCACGCTCTGTGCTCTTGTATTTGGAACGTTCTTCAAAATCGGTGCTAGCTACTACGGCGTTAGCGATCTCGAGTCCCTTGCGCGGGATTCGCATAAGTTCGAATCGCGCTATTTGGAATGGCTCATCGGCAACTACCCCGAAGAGAAAGAGACCTATATCGCGCGCTCGCCCATTAATTTCACCGATAAGTTGTCAGTACCTGTCATCTTCTTTCAGGGGGAAGATGACCAGGTCGTTCCGCCGAACCAAACCGAAATGATGGTGAACGCCATCAGGCGCAAACGTCTACCTTTTGGGTACCTTCTTTTTGAAGGCGAACAACACGGCTTCCGCCGAGCCGAGAATATCAAACGCGCTCTCGATGCGGAGTTGTATTTCTACTCGACGCTCATGGTGAGCAGCGGCCTTAAGTTTTAGCCCAAACTCCGAAGTTCCGGCGACGACGAAGCGTCGCTTAGCCGAATTCCGAAGTTGCCTTGGCTAGGCCTGCCATGCTGGTGCTGCCGACGTGTTCGATCGCGATCAGAAGCGCACCGAGGACTGCACGCAATTCATTCGTGATCCGAGTAAAATCGGCTGGCCATCGTTCATCGTAATCCACAACTTCCACGATGTTCACGGTTTAGTGGCTGAACTCTCACCATTGCGTCAGCCAGCCACTGGCGTGCTTCTGAGCTCAATCGCGGCCACACCACGCGGAAATCGGCGAGATTGTTCTTGGACGGATTATGGGATCCGTACAGGAGCACAATTTCTGGAGGAAGTACCGGCAAGGCAGCTTCGGCTCGAAAATCTGAGATTGATCGGACAACCGTTCGATCTCGTCGATACTTCCACAAATCCTCACCTCTCTCGTTGAAGAGAAACTCCAGCTGAAGCCCACCCCTACTGGCATGAACCTCGTGAATTGGCAACTCGAGCCATTCATTCGCTTTCCAAGGAAGCTGCGTTCCGTTAACCGACTTCTCCCAGCGCCACTTGTAAAGATGTCGTCGCAGTTCGAGCTGATCTTCCCGAAAGATGGCCACATCGACATCGTTGTGATCACGTGTCTTGGCGCCAAGAAACAGATCGATGGCCCAGCCACCGGCGACAAACCATGGTCTCCTGAAGGACTCCAGCGGTTCCAGTTGGGATCGAAGAGTCGCAAATTCCATGGCCGTGCGAGATATGGGCAATGTTCCCACTTCAGTCAGCAATCGAACGGCTCGATCAAACGCGGCCCACGCTGCGGCAGCGAGGGCGCCACCAGTGCTCACTCGTCTAACACCGGCATCGGCCAGATCCGCAACGCGCATGTCGGGGCCGATCAGCAAAACATTGACAGGTTTCGGTGCCACGGCTGAGACCAACGTACGGATCGCTGACAGGTCGGTAATTCCCGGCGCATAAAGGCAATCGGCGCCCGCATCTGCGTAAGCAACGAGCCGATCGATTGTCGCGGCTAGCTCAGTGCGCCCGATGAGATAGCCCTCCGAACGGCCGACATCCCAGGGATTGGGCACTACAAAGCAACCTTGTTTGTGCAGAGCGCGGCCTCTCTAAGAGAACCCTCACAAAAAGGGGAAGTATCACACGCATGATTGTGCGTGATATTATCCCTGATCTATGATACATCCGGCGACACGAAGACCAAAAACAAAGCTCTGAAGACCAAGGCCGAGCCGGCGAAGCCAGGCATGAAGCAATTTGGGCTTGCGGTACTTCACAACGAACTAGCCAGGTGCAACACCGACATGGGCGTGGTCGCATTGCGGCTCATCATGCTGATGGCTGATCAAGCTCGGCGAGATGGAGCTTTATTGGCGACCCGATTCCGAGTGGCCGAGTATAAGGATAAGCTCGAGCTTTCGGGAAAATCAGCCTACGAGAACCTTTATCAGGTTGTGCGCCGCCTTATGCAGACAATCATTGAGACGCCGCACCCGGTAGAAGGAATCGATATGTTCCAGGTCTTAGGGCCCTCCCGCTTGATTCCAAGCAAGGGAGAGTTTGAGCTTCGATTCAACGAACAAATGCGGCCGCTTCTTTTGAATCTCCGAGCGCATTTTGCCCGAATTCCTTTGGTGATATTTTTCCGTATCCAGGGAAGCTACGCGGTCCGGTTTTACCTGTTCTGCAAGTCGTGGGATCCGGCACTTAATCGATCTCCAGGTTGGCGAATGACGGTCGAAGAACTGCGCGCTTGGTTTGGGTTCGAGCCTCATGAATATGAACAAACCTTTCACATCAGAGCCGAGATCCTCGAGCGCGCAAAGGCCGAATTAGATCAGGTGGCTGATGTGTCCTTTGAATATGATCCGGTGATGGAGGGGAAAAGGATTGTTGGTTGGGATTTTGTTCCGGTGCCCAATAAGCCAAAGCGCACAGCCGTACCGAGTCGGCGGAGGGGTCGCAAACAAGAGCAGCTCCGGCTCGAAGAAAACGAGAAAGAGACGGAGGAAAGACATTCCGCGTTTCTGGAGGAGCTAAAGATCGTCGATCAGAAATGGCTCGAGGCCAGTCCGGATCAACGCGAAAAGTGGATTCAGGCTATTCCGCCGCAAGCGCAGTTATTTATCCCGGCGCCAGGAGCTCGGCCAAGCCGGCTGTTTCTTGTGGCGCTAAAAGACGTACTAGAGCCACCTCTGCCAGGGTTTAACTAAACTAATGCTGTGTGCGAGCAGGGAGGGTAGGAGGCCACGCCCTGGAGCGCCATCACCCCGGTTCCATGCCAAGCGCCGGCGCGGGAGTACACTCGGTCGCGCTCTCGCGCAACGCCAAATCCGGCATAAACAGGCCTCCTCCCCTCGGCAAGCTCGGGGTCCCCTCCATTTATTCCGTTTTGGCTTATGCACTCGCCGACTCCCTCGGGAGGAGACTGTGACTGCGGATTGCAGCGAGAGAGCTGCAATCCCGGGGCCTGTTGGTCATAAGCAATGAACGAAGGGGTGCTGAACGTACGAGAGAGAATGAGCGCATTCTCTGGATCCTTCTTGAACCACTGAACGATCGCCCGCTCGCCAACTCCGGAATCGAGAAGGGATTTTAGTTCGCTATATTGTGACATGGGGTTCGCGTAGTGAGCATTGGGCCAAATCTTTGTTGGCGATTGGCTAATACCGGATCCGCTCCATATCCTCTAGCAGCACCTTTTGCCCGCGACGGTCATAAAGCTTGGTCGTCCGGCTGTCGGCGTGGCCGGCGATGCGTTGAGCGGCTTCAAGAGTGCCGTCGTTTTCCAAAAAATTCGTGATGCCGGTCGCCCGGAAAGAGTGAGGCGAGTGGTGGGCGGGGAGTCCAGCCCGGCGCAAGTGCCGCTGGAGCATCTCCGCGGCATCGGTGCGCGATAGCGGCCGGCGCGAGAGCTTTCCGGTCTTGCCCAAAGCTGTGGGAAAGAGGGGAGCTCCTGGCTCCAGCCCGGTCGCATCAAGGTAGTGGTCGAGTAACTCCTCAAGCTTGTGATGGACGGGAAGCTCATTTTCTTTGCCGCGCTTCTCGCGGAACCGAATGAAGAATCGTTTCCCGGAGGGGTAATAGTCCTCGACCTTCAGGCGCAGGGCCGCGCCGATCCGGGCAAACGTGTAGGCCAGGACCCCAAGCAGAGCGCGATCTCGGAGGCCCGTGTGCGTGCATGGGTCGATCGCACTTAAAAGCCTCTGGACTTCGCCTTCGGCAAATGCCGGTGTTTTGCCCTGGGTGCGCGAAAACCGCTCGGTCTTGACTTCCCGGGCCGGGTTCATTCCAAGCGCTCCTTTTTCGGTCAGCCAGGAAAAGAGCATCCGGATAGCGGCCATGTGCTGTTTGACTGTTGGAGGCGCGGCCTGGCGCTGGAGGGTTTCGATGTAGGCTGCGACCGTAATGGGCTCGATGTCCTCGATGTACTGATAGCCAGCGCGCTCGACCCAAGCCAGGAACTGAGCAATCGCCCGCCAGTACGCGGCCCGGGTGTTAGCGTTGCGGATCGGGACGGTAAAGAACTCGAAGAATTTCTTCCTCGTCGATGGCTCAGCATGCTCGATGAGGGCGGGCACTCGGGATGACTCGGGCGCAAGGATGGCCAGTTCGGAGTCCGGCATTTTGGGGCCAGAGACTACTCGGGAAGGGCCCCTTTTGACCAGTCATAAAAGGGGTTATGACCGATAAAGATTAGGGCAGACTAAGCGATTTGCTGTCACTTTGCTCTGTCCAAACCGCGCCGGCGTCATGGGCTCCGGAGCCATTTTTTTGGTCTGGCAAGTTTGACCCAGGGTTGAAGCTGCCTGAACCTGATCCTGGCATGCATCGTCTACTGGCAGGCGTGCGAAATCTCCCGGGTCCTGAGTGAGTGCGACCCGCTCGCCAATGGAATCGATCTCTCCCTGCTGGAACACACAGCCCGATCGAATGGGACAATGTCGTGCTCTACGGCCAATATATCCTCGATCGGAAGCTCGTCCGCCAGCGCCGTCGCGCAGAAAGGGTCGTCCTTAGCGTATAAAATTACACGGATCTCTCTAGTACCCTAAGTTAGGTCATTGCATGGCTCCAGCGTTGTGCTGCTGCTCGAAACGCTGCTTCATGCTTCGGCCAATCATGTAGTATTGCCGGATCGAAGTCGGCTCCAGAGGGCCAAACTAGCGTGTTAACCTCTGGATCGATTTTTACTCGCGCAAACTCAGCCGGATCGCGTAGCGGACTATAAAGCTCTCCCGCCAGGACCGGCTCGAAATCAATGGTTCGGGATGAGCTGTCATCGAATTGAATGCGAAGAGCATACGGACCGGTCTGCTCGAATGACGTAACACGGTAAATTGGGTGGCTCATACGCTTTACCCTACTGCAGAGGCGCGATTGGTACAGGTCGGTGACCCTCTTGGAGAAGATTCCAATCCGAAAGCAGCTCATCCTGGTGAAGCTCTGCCCAGGCCTCGACCAGCCGCTGCTGCCGTTGAGGAATCGATCCGGAGATGAGCGCCACAGGCGAGATGGAAAACACAGCGACATGCTCCTGATAATAGGCATGAAAATGTGCGGTATGATGGCGCTCTGAAGGTTCCGCGAACATTCGTATGATGATTCCGAAGAAGCGCGAAAGTTCAGGCATCACCCTGTCCTGTAGAGGCTAATTACTACAATCGTTACTACTTACTCTCGTAGGCTCCCGGAGTTGGGTCATAAAGCGTGATCGTGCCGCTACCCTGCTCATCGGTTTGAGCGCTGCGCACCTTCCAGGTTCGGCCAGGGTATACTCGCAACATTATTGAGTGACCGTCCTCGGATACACCATAGCCGAGCCGACCTCCAATCGTAGCCAGGTCTCGGGCTAGCCGTGCCTCGGGCATTTTTGCCCGCTCCTGGTCGACGTGCGTTTGGTGCAGCGCCAAGATGAGCACCCCGATGACCATTCCGAGCACTCCCGTAATGATCAGCGTCGCCGCGTTCAGAACCAACGTGAGACGCGGGATTCGCGCAGTAGCAGCCGCCTGGTCTTGAGAGGCCTTTTCCACTGCGGCTAGCGCTTGTTTGATCGCCTCAGGCTGCGCCTCTCTGGACAGAAGATCCATCAGCACTACGGAGGTATCTAGATAACCAGCCAGGGCGAGCAACTCGTCATTGTCACCATGGCGTTTAATCCGTTCACGCCACCTCAGAAACTCGACCCGACGTTCGGGCGCGATTCTCTTGAGGATCGCTTCCAGGTCGCTTTCGCCGTTCGGCTGAGCTGAGCCCCTATTTTCCGGCAAAGGCTTCATGGAGAGGCAAGAGGACGTCGATTACTTGAGAAAATTGCTTCTCGATTCGGTTAACGTAGCCCTTGATGCGCATCCGATTGTAGCTCTTGGACAGCACCGGTCCGGCGATTTCGGCAGGAGCCCCGAGGGCGTGTCGCAGACTTAAGCCCCGATCATTGAGCTCTTGCTGGATGTCGGCCAGTCGCCGTTCCGTCTCGATAATCGCCGGTTTGGCCAGTTCCAGAAAACGCCGGCCGGGTTCACTCTCAAACAGGTAACTGAAATCTTCGCCGGCAACCTTATTTTTCACGACCAGGTAGTCTACCCGGTCCTGTAACGCATTAGCCCAATCCAGGATTGCGGAGGTGGTTGAGGAATCATTGGTCACAAGGCCGATAGCCAGAAACCGAATCCCTTCTTCGCGAACCGACTCATGCATCTGCTCAAACCATGCCCAAGTTTCTTTGGTGCTCCCGGCGCCCAAATCCGCCAGCACCGTTTGGGCCTTATCGTCCAGCACCATGCCGATAAATTGGTCCAGGCCGTGCTCGGTTCTGATGTCGATCTTTGGGGTGCCTTTGAAAAGGTGACTCAGGCTTCCTCTACTTTTATTGTCAATGTCTGCGTCGACCAGTTTGACCGGGATGTTCTCGGCGAGAAAAAAGTCGGCCAGCGAACTTAACAGGGTTGTTTTGCCGCCCCCACCCTTGGCTCCTTCGGTAAATATGATCTGTCTGCGATCGGCCTTTCTGTCGGTCATCTTTTCTGTTCTAGGTTTGATCTTTGAGCGGTTTGCTCGGGTCATAGCCCAAGTCCCATTTCTTGGTTTCCTGTTTTTGGGTGCGCGCCTTAGCCCGAGCCCGTGCGGTTTCAATGGCTGTAAGCTTTTGATCAGTTTCTTGCTCCGCCCCGCCAATAGCCGACTCGAGCGGTCCAGGGACTGGAGCAAGCGTCGCTGGCGGCTGAACTAAGTCCGGAGCAATCTTGTATTTTAATTTTCTCCCCCTGCCCAGTGTGCGAGCGCGCACAAAGGACCAGATGCTGTTGGGGCTAACCTGCAGCCCGTACTTCTCTTTAAGAATCTTTGCGATTGCTCGGTAAGGGGTTGGTTGCGGTCGCGTTTCTCGCAAGCCCGCAATTTCCACAAGATGCGCATTTAAGACCGATTGATACGGGCCAGGCGGTTTGACGATCTTGCGAGCCGTCACGTGCTTCTCAAATCCTATATTTATCGCAGCTTGGCACAGCCTTATATAAGCTTTGTCACAATAAACAAGCGCTATTTCGAACCTTGAGCGCTTGGTATTGTGACATGGCCTAGGACAGGTCGCAGGAGGGTAGTTCCTTGCACGATAGTGCAAGGGGACAAGCCTGGAGAAACGCGCCGATTTTTCGCGACTTCTACCACCCTGATTTGCTATCCGTCTTTCGCGCATGATTACCACTACGCAAATCAGGAAAGCCGATGCTGCCGTAGCTTACTTCAAGCGAGAACTGGCCACCAGCGATTACTACTTGGCCGAGAAGGGTCTCTGGTACGGCACAGGAGCACGTATCCTGGGCTTGGCCCCTGAGGTCAGAAAAGAAGACTTCGTCGCCATCGTCAATAACCAAACCCCAGGTTCTGGGAAACGGCTTACCGCCAGAAACAACACGACCCGGACCCGAATAGTTTGGAAACTGGACCAGGCGACCCAAACCAAAGTCCCGGTCCAAGAACAAATCCCTAATCGGCGGGTCTGCGTGGATTTTACGTTTTCAGTCCCCAAGTCGGTCAGCATGTACCTGGCCCGGACTAAGGATGCCGAGGGCCGCTTTTCCAACTCTTCGATCTGTTTAGTCCTTTTACAGAACAGTCGGACTTCTGGCTCAGTGAAAACGTCCATCTCGAAATCTCTGGCGCTGCGGCGGAGCCGGTGGCCTGCGGCCATTAACTTCTGGGCTAGGCGAGAATGAAACGCGGCCTGGTAAAGGCCTTTGCTGGCAATGACATCGCCAAGCTGTGCCGCTTTCCAGCGGTTCTCGACCCCATCGTAGGTGGCATTCATCAAAAGCGCGTGACAATGCCAGTGGGGATCAACCTTGCCGCTAACCGGCCGGGTCGTGCGATGGACGAAACAGGCAAAGACCGCGTTGCCGGTGGAACGATCCTCCTCTGCGTCGTCTACCCGTACCCGGGTCTGAACAGAGGCCTCCATATCGTCCAGAGTTTCTCGGAGCGCCTCGTGAATCAGCTTTTCGACCCCGCAATGAGCTCGAAACGAAGGCCGAGGCAAGGCTTCGGGCGGCGGCTAAACGCGGACAGCTGCTCGATTACGAAGAGATCTATGCGGCCGAAAAGGCCAAGCTTGGGAGCGAGTACCGGGAAGCAAAAAACCAGGCCAAACTCCAAGGCGCTGCGCTCGAAGCAGACTGGGCGAGTCAATTAGCTCCGGGCCGGTGGGACGCCATCACCCCCGAAGCCTCCAAGCTGGGCCAATCGATCGGGTTCCTGGATCCCGAGATGGCTCAACTTCAAGCTATCCATCATGCCTTCGAACAATGCTCGACGATTCCCGAAAGGGCGATGATGACCGAGTTGCTCAAGTGGGGTATTGGCGTGATCTCGGTACGGGAGGCTATAGATTTTGTCCAGAATTCCGCCGCTTTCCTCCGCAACCCTGCTCAGCCGGGATCGATCACTACCGAGGCGGTCTACCGGGAGGAGAAACAGATCCTTTCGACGATAGAAGCAGGGCAAGGAACCCTTGCTGCGATCGACACCGCCGGCACCTGGAGGATCCAAAGCGAAAAGATCGCCCGCGATCCAGGCCAGGCTAACGCGGTTCGAGATGTCCTTGGCTCCAGGGACCTTTTGAGCGCCATTGCCGGTAAACCGGGTGTCGGCAAGACGACTGTTATCCGTGAAACGGCCAACGCCATCCGCGCTCTGTCCGGCCAGGAACCGATGATGCTGGCCGCTACAGCCAGCGCCGTCGGCCGGCTCAAGGAAGCCGGGATGCTCGAGGCCACCACTGTCGCCAACTTCAAGGGCAAATCCGAGCTGCAGTCCGCCGCGGCCGGCCGGGTAATCTGGTGCGATGAGGCTAGCCTGCTCGATAACGCGGACATGGCCTGGCTGCTCAACTTTGCGCGCCACAACGCCAGCCGGCTGGTCTTGAGCGGCGACCCGCGCCAGCACGGCGCCGTTCAGCGCGGCCACCCGTTTAAGATGGCCATCGATACCAAAGTGTTGCCATGCGCTAGGCTTGAGAAAATCTACCGGCAGCAGAACGCACCCCAGTTACTGGAAATCATCGAAGATTACTATGCCCAGCGCTACGACGCTGCACTCCAAGAGATCGAGGCCCTAGGGCTCATTCGCGAGAACAACTCCCGCGCCGACTCGCTCCAACAACTGGTCGCCGATGTCATCGAGGAGTTTAAGGGAGGCCAAAATCCTCTTGTCATCTGCCCGGTTCACAGGGACGGCGAAGCCTTTGCTCAGACGCTTCGCTCGAGTATGAAAGCGCAGGAAATGCTTGGCAAAGAGGACCACGAGGTTGCTTGGTTGGAAAGCATCGACCTCTCAGCCGCCCAGCAAAGCGACCCCATTTACTACGAGCCTGGCCAA
>JBAUZZ010000204.1:0-7383 GCA_049585495.1 Chthoniobacterales bacterium
ACAGTGCTCACTTTATTGAACAAAACGCTTTGCAATGGTTTCGACGGTGCGGAAATTTTCCATCACGACCTCTTCATCCCTAATTTCGCGCCCGATCATCAATTCCACGAAGGCAATCAGTTTAAGAATCGAAAGAGAATCGATCCAGCCGTCAGCGAACAGCGGCGTGTCAGGTCGTGCCCGCAGATTGCGATCCGCAAGCAATGTCTCATTCACGTAGGCCAACAACCGGTCGAGCTCGCTGCCACTCAACGAACCACCGCCTCAGCAGTGATCGTGCGGTCGGCCCAGCCTGACTCTACCAGCCATCGGATGGACTTGGGATAAAAATCTGCCACACGCGGCTTTTCGATGTTGAATGCGGCCAAGGCTTGCGTACAACCAGCATCATCAAAAACTTTCGGATAGGCGAGCTGAGGTGCGAAGTGCCGGATCACTTGCACGCTATGCCGCAGAAGATAGTCGCCCACGTCGTCAACAGATTGCGCGAACAGCACGAAAGTCGGAAGATCCACGATCGCCGGCATCGCAATCGACCTCTTTCGCCACGATGGCCGATACGTCATGAACGCGTCGTGCGTCTGCGCGAGCAGTTGCGCAAGGGTAAGGAAATCATTGCCCCCACAAAGATGAAAGGTCTTTCCACCTCGAAACCCGTCGCATGCCAAGCCGGCGATCCCGGACGCCGCGTAGTCGCTCGCGATCAGATCGACGGGACAATCTGGAGTACCTGGGATCATTGGAGCCAGAGAATGATAGTAAAGTCGGAGACCTTGGTGGATAGCAGCTAGCTTGGAAATCTCCCCCGTTTTCGAATCGCTGAGCACCGTGCTCAGGCGGATCACCGCGATCGGCAGATCCTTCATCCGCTCCCGCAAAATGAGTTCGGCCTCGTACTTCGACTGCTCATAGTTGTTCACGAATCCAGCATCATGGCCCAGTGACGATTCCTCGATCGTACCAGTTCGCTTCCCCGCGACGTGAACGGTACTCAAGGCAACCAGTCCTCGCAATTGCGGACACACACCTGCGAAGGCCAGCACGTTCTTCGTGCCCTCCACGTTGATCGCTCGCAATTCGGGGAGTGGCGCTGAGAATCGCGTGTCGGCGGCCGCATGAATGATGAGTGTTGTGCGTTGTCGTACCTCGCCATACTCCCGTGGAGACAGTCCCAATGTCACCAACCGGACATCCCCTCGCAGCGGAATGACTCCGGTCTGCGATTCTTCGACATCGGCTTGACGCGACAGCGCGTAAACGACATCGACGCTCGATCGCTTCGCGAGTACTCGCACGAGTTCTTGTCCGATCGCACCCGTTGCTCCCGTAAGCAGGATCGTGTAGCCCATCAGTGTTCGAGAATCATGCAGAACCAGTTCGCTCCAAAGCCGAAGGTGAACAGGAGTAGTTTGTCACCCAGAGCCAAGCCTCCGTCGGTTGAAACATCGCGGAGATTCATCCAATTATCTGCGGCGATGACGTGCCCGAATTTCGCAATGTTCTCGGCAAACAATTTTTCGCGGCCCACTCCGATCAAACCCAAAAGAATCTCCCAACTGCGCAGTGAAACGTTGTGTGGAACGATCCGAGCCAGCGCAGGCCACTCGATCCCGGAACCCTGCAGACAATCACGAATGATCGCACGCGCCGTCGGGAAATAAGCGGCTGCGATTTCATTCTTTTTGTGCAAGAAGTCCCAGTAGTAGCCCTTGGTGATCTGTCGGTAACTCATGATCCGATTGGTGGAACCTCCCTTTTCTACGAGCAGCGCGCAAGCCCCGTCGGAAACCACGTTGTAAATCATTTCGCGCCGGCTGCCCGCAGGAAGCACATCGGAGCTCACGCACAACACGCGTTCGGCAGATTGATTGGACAAGAGAAAGTTCCGGGCGAGCGAGACAGCGGCCATCATCCCGGCACAACCGACCTGGCTGACGCCAACGGCAATCGCGCCTGTCATCTCCAACTCGTATTGAAGTTGTGCCACGGGATAGTGAAAAGCCGACCGGGGATCGCCGTTCATGAGCGCATGGCTGTCTGGCGTTGCTCCAACGTAATAGATTGCGTCGATTGTGCGGGGGTCGGTGTGGCTCTTCTCTACCAATTGTCGCGCAGCCTCAAAGGCGAGTTCGTATTGCGATTGGCTGCTGACACGCACATACTGAAACCCAAACTCCCGCATTCGGAGAGCGGGCGTCTCCAATAGGCCGCGTGCCGCAAGCTCCTCCACGGACACGGTCTCTTCTCCGAGAACGTACTCGATCAAACTCACGCCTACCGATGTCTTTGCCGTAGCTGGCATAGGCTGCGAGCGAAAATTCTCGCACAATCTGAAGTGCACCACAGCCGCAAAATCCCGTTCTAGGCCCGCGCGTCGTTTCTGTAACCACCTCATCGCTAATGCTTTAGCTCGAAAAGCTCATTGAATGCCGGATCATTGCATGATGCATGATTCATGCACGGACGAGCCGACAGAGAAAAAGTGAATCAGATTGGTGATTTGAATCACTTCCCTACGTCTCTGTTCGGGAGAATATCCAGCCAAACGAGATGGTCCAGCCAACGATCTCAGACTTTCAGGAGATTGCAATGCAGGCAGTTGACACTTCTTTGGGGCGTTTCATCGAAGAGGCGCCTTTTGCTTCGGCGATGTTTGACAGGGACATGACCTATCTCTACGTTAGCCCACGCTGGCGCGAGGACTATGGGTTGGGTCAACGCGAAATCTGCGGTATTTCTCACTACGACGTTTTTCCTGAAATTCCACAGCGATGGAAAGAGGCTCACCGGCTTGGGTTAACTGGAAAGCTAGTGCAGAAGTCGGAAGACCGCTTCGAACGCGCGGATGGATCAATACAGTGGCTGCGCTGGCAGATCCGCCCCTGGTTTGAGGCCGACGGGCGGGTTGGCGGCATCGTGATCTCATCCGAGGACATCACAGCTCAGAAAACTCTCGAACAGGAACTACTCCTGAGCGAGGAACGGTACCGGGGTCTAGTCGAAGCCACAACTGATCTCGTCTGGACCGGGCGTGTCACGGGCACCACTGTCGATGTACCTGCTTGGCGGGAGTTTACTGGTCAATCGTTGGAAGAGGCGCAACAGAGTTGGACGAATGCGGTCCATCCTCAGGATCGATCCGAAGCTGATGCAGCGTGGTCAGAGTTCCTTGCCAAGGGAGGCGCTTACAAAAGCGCATTTCGAATGAGGCGGAGCGACGGGGAATATCGCTGGATCGCGGTCACCGGTATCGCCCTGCAGAACAAGGACAAAAGCATTCGCGAATTAGTCGGCACCTTCAGCGATATCACCCTTCGCATGCAAGCGGAAGAAACCATCCGCCTCCGCGAAGCGATGTTGAGAGGCATTCTGAATAATCTTCAGGATGCCTATCTCCGCACTGATCATGCTGGCAGATTGATCATGGCGAGCCCCTCGGCGGCGCGGATGTTCTCATATGAGTCCAATGAAACAATGATCGGCATACCTGCCGCAGATCTCTACGACAATCGAAAAGACAGAGAGGTTTTGCTGGAGAAACTCGGGGAAAACGGTCAGGTCTTGGATTGGGTGGTGCCTGCGAAAAGAAAAGATGGAAACAAGCTGTGGATCTCAATCAATGTTCAGTTTATCCATGATGAGAACGGGCAGATCGCCGGTACCGAAGGAGTCGTGCGCGATGTCACGGATCGAATCCAGCTTGAGCAACAACTCTATAAAGCGAAAGAAAAACTGCGCGAGGAAAAAATTTACCTTGAGAACGAAATCAATTCAGACTTAGGTTTCGACGAGATCATTGGACGCAGCGAGTCGTTGAGGGCCGTCATGGAAGACCTTGTAACCGTCGCCAAAACAGACGCGACCGTCCTTCTCCTCGGCGAAACTGGCACTGGCAAAGAACTGGTCGCGCGCGCCCTTCATCGCCTGAGCAACCGGGCACAAAATCCTTTTATAAAAATGAACTGTGCTGCGATTCCCACCGGCCTGCTGGAGAGCGAATTGTTTGGCGCGGAGAAGGGCGCTTACACTGGCGCTGACAGTCGCAAAATTGGCAGACTTGAGTTAGCCGATCGCGGGACCTTATTTTTGGATGAGATCGGCGAAATTTCCCTGATGCTCCAGCCCAAGCTCCTTCGGGTCCTTCAGGATCAGCAGTTTGAGCGCCTGGGCGGGACAAAGACTCTGAGCGTCAATTTTCGACTGATCGCCGCCACTAATCGAGACTTGGCAAAACAAGTGCAGGATAACGCCTTTCGTCGCGACCTGTACTATCGTTTGAAAGTTTTTCCTATCTGTCTGCCTCCTCTACGGGAGCGCCGGGATGACATCCCGCTTCTTGTTGAACATTTTGTGAAAAAGAACTCAGCTCGAATGCTGAAAACAGTAACCACAACTCCTCAGCGCACGATGGCGGCGCTCCAGGAATACGACTGGCCCGGGAACATCAGAGAACTCGAAAACTTTATCGAGAGATCGGTAATTTTGAGCACCGGATCCGAACTCGCGGCACCGGTCAGCGAGTTGCTTTCGCAATCGCCCGAGAATGCACAACCTGAGGAGGGCGCCACGCTAATCGAGATTCAGCGTCTGCGTATCATCGAAGCCCTGCGAAATTCTGCTGGAAATACATCGCGGGCTGCCTCTCGATTGGGACTCAAGAGAACAACGTTGCAATCAAAAATGAAACAACTAGGAATCGACGGAAAAGGCCACAGATTTCGCTCAATGTAGCGAGTTCGATGTGCCAGTGGGTTCGGCTGAGCTCTGCTCTCTCCAGGCCCTGCACCGTTAGGTAGGCGACATTGGTGCCGGGAGGGGGAGTTGAACCCCCACGAGGGGTGAACCTCGGCGGATTTTGAGTCCGCTGCGTCTGCCAGTTCCGCCATCCCGGCTAGTGTGAAAGTGCTTGATTCAACGGCTAATTTCGCGTTCTACTTCGTTGCCATCCCAACCGACAAATGTAAAACTGTGTAAGAAAGTGTGTCGGTTTTCGCCGATTCCCACAGCTTCTTGTCCCCACCAGAAGCGCTGTACCGACGATTCTCGGGCTCAGAGCCCATTGCCAGGTCATAAGAGAGTACCCGTTCGAAATTCTACCATTCATTAGAGCTGCTATCTTTTGATTTCGCGCGAAGCGGACCACTTGGCGTCTGTGAACGTATGGCCGAGCGGCGCCAGGCGCTGTGTTTTCCCTTCCCTTATGGCATTTTTGTCAATTCGCAATTTCACACCGCGCACCCGGTTAGAAGATCTTTCCTCTCTACCGCCTGCAGACCGAGAATTGAATTAGCGATTCGTCTAAGCGCGAAGCTTTCGACACCGCCGGCAAGGGCTCGCACGCCAGTCATTTTTTCACCAGCCCAGATCTGATTGTGTTGCACCGTATTTATGCTATTGCGCTGTACGTTAATTATCCTATTCAGTCGTACTATTTTTATCTTAATTGTGTCGAGAGAGGACTGATCCCGCTCGCTTGGAAGTGCGGCCCCGCACTTCGTTGCAGATAAGCTAATCTCGCTGTTTCTTCGTCAGGTGGATTAGCGTCGGCGAGGGAGTCTCTTTGCCGAGGCCTCGGATCCAGGTGGTTCACGGAACGGTTCCACAGAAATGCGCTCGTAACACACTTCCAGCACGGTCAGGTGTTCTGTACCGCCCGGCACCTGAAGGATTACGCTGTCACCCGCTGCCGACTTCATCAACGCGCGCCCCAGAGGTGACACCCAACTGATGTGGTTGCGGTTGAGATCGACCTCGTCGGTGCCCACGATGCTCACCACTCGCGATACTCCCGCGGCATTGGCATAGCGCACGGTCGCTCCGAAGAATGCCCTCGTCGCCGCCTGCCCCGCTCTCGGAGCTTCCGGGACCACCACTTCCGCGGCTTCGATTCGCTTCGTGAGAAAGCGAATCCTCCCATCGATCTGCCGCAGCCGCCGCTTGCCGTACTGATAGTCGGCATTTTCACTGCGATCGCCGTTGCTGGCAGCCCACGCCACCACCTCCGTCACCGCCGGGCGTTCCCTGCTGAGCAGAAACCGGTGCTCGTCTTTGAGGCGCTGCAGCCCGCTCGGCGTTATATAGTTTTTGACACTCGTCGCGGGCTCGTCCGGTTTTGGTTTTCTGGTAAACCCTTTCCGCATCTCGTAGTCCTTCCAGCGCGAATCCAGTGGGTGCCCCTAATGAAAGCGGATGGACGCCGATAGAAAGCACAGTAGGCCATCCGCGTTCACGGGAGTTCATCTGCGGCACTGACTGATTTTTTCACGTCTTCCGGTCCCTTAGCGATCCTATCCATCATCTCGCACAAGTGCCGGCGAAGGCATGCTTGGGAGAATCAGCACTGAAGCCGGCTGTGTGAATCGATTACAGAAACTTCTGGATCACGGGCAAGCGGGAAGTCCCCCAAAAGAAGGATTGCCGACGATCCACTCGGTAGCTGAAAGCGGCGGCTTCTCCGACCTCTTCGTATTGCGCTCATCTGAGTTCTTGGGCGAGTCCGATGAGAAGCCCTTCAGGCCCGCGGATGTAGCAGAGCCGATACGCGTCTTTATACTGGACTACATCGCCTACGAGCTGCGCGCCGCGCTTGCGGAGCCTTTCAAGCGTCTCGTCGATGTCGTCCACGGCGAACATCACGCGAAGGTAGCCTAGAGCGTTCACCGGGGCGTTGCGATGATCCGCGACGGCAGGCGGCGTGAGGAAGCGGGAGAGCTCGAGCAGCCGTGTCCGTCCGGCATGCGCATCATGGCAATCTCGACGCGCTGATCGCCCAGTCCAGTGACACGTCCGGCCCATTCTCCTTCGATCATCGCCCGCCCTTCGACCTCGAGGCCGAGCTCGCGAAAGAAATCAATCGTCCCTCCGAGGTCATCGACGACGATTCCTACGTTGTCCATTCGTTTGAGCGCCATGTGTCCAATTTACAAGGTGCCGTCTAAGTCTGACAACGGACCCTTTTTTGCAAGGCCGAAGCACGAGCGGCGTGAGCCCGAGAGATCGCTCCCGAATAGCGCTTACTCGGGGCGGATCACGGGCAAACCTTCAAATAGTCCAACGCGCCAGCGTCGTCCGGCAATTTTCTGGCCGGGCTACACTGGAAGAGGCACGGTGCCGCAAGTTGCTCCTTCAAAATGATCTCTTTCTCAAACATCAATAAGCAGTATGGCAAGCAGTTGCTCTTCGTAGATGCCTCGTTTCAGTTGAATCCCGGCGAAAAAGTCGGACTGGTCGGTCCCAATGGATCGGGCAAGACGACGCTATTCCGTATGGTGGTCGGCGAGGAAACTCCCGATGAGGGCGTGGTCTCAGTCCCGAAGAAGTTGACGATCGGTTACTTTCGCCAGGACGTCGAGGAAATGCAGGGCCGTTCGGTCCTGGATGAAG
>JBAUZZ010000205.1:0-5431 GCA_049585495.1 Chthoniobacterales bacterium
ATCGTAGCCAGATACACGCAGGACGCGGTTGAGGTGTGGGGGTGGGCGTCAGGTGGTGTGGCTTCGGGCTGGCAAGCCATCGAGGAAAGGTATAAAATCCGGTTCGCAGCGACCGCATCGACTCCCGGCACATTGTCACGCAAGCTTGTTCAGGCGTATGCAATCGGCAACGATATATGCGCGATCTCGGAATTTAGTCATGTGTATCGCCAAGGGTCGAAGGGGTACTCTGTAACGATCTATGTTCGTGAGGGCGATGATTGGAAGATCCGCATGGACTACGCGAATTGATCGATGACACATTGATAGAATCATCCTGGAGGAGCTGTCATGCGAGCGGACATCCAGCCTATATCAGCAGCTATCAGCTTTCGGTACGAGTTGCGGAATCAATTTTCAACCGGTTATAAAACGACTCCTACATCCGCAGCATCGGCTCGGATGTGAACGCGATGTTCATGCGCAGCGATCCCAGTTCTGCGATCCAGTGCATCGAAAAGTTGGCGGCAAGGGGTGCTAAATGGCAGCCGAAGGAGCGCTATCGATTCAGGCACTTTCGTAGGGCGTCGTATAGGGCAGACAAGTGGCGGGCGATTGATATCTTCGAAAAACTTTTGGCGACGGATGTGTTTGGCGACGGTTTCTTCCGCGAGCTGATGTCGACGCCAAAGATGAAAGAGCTGTTCTCTCAAGGCTATCGATATACTGACAGAATCCCGGAAGCTGTGTCGGATTGGTGAAACGCGGAAGCCGATCAAAGAAGCCAGGTAGAAAATTTCATTCGCGCGCGAAGGCCACCACCGGTCCATCCTCATTTCATATTAGCAGTAAGTTTTGTCTTGAAGTGCACGTTTACTGCGCATACCCTATGGGAGTTTCACGAACGTTATTTCGTTCGATCTCCTTCTCCCCCCGACGCGGTTCGTCTTTGGCGTAGCTCGGTCCAGGGTATCGCTCGATTGTAGCTAGCGGAAGATTTTGTTCCGGATAGTCGGACAATCCTCTGCGTATTTTTCGTGTTTTGACAAACTTAAATCAATCAGGTCTGACACAAGGTTTTTCGACTAGGAGATAATATGCGTAAGATTTGGATTGCTTTGCTCGTGATGGCGCCGTGTTTGTTTGCCCAGGGCGACGAAAAGAATTGTAAGGAGGTCAGTGGAGGGATTGTGACTAACGTTCTTGCTGAATCTGGCACGGTCAATGGCATGAACTTCGTAGCCACAAGTCTTGGAACCGCAACAGGTGATCTCAGAGGAGGTATTGGCGTCTACTTCTTCAGCATTACAGGAGTAGGGACGCCTAAAGTCGTCGCAAAGGTGCACCACCATTGGGTGACTGAGGCTGGCGACACCATATTTGCGCAGGATGCAACAGCGAATGCGTTTCAAGTTGGCACTCTCGCGGGCGTGTATGCAGTCGGAGATGATAGCTACACTGTCAATATCATTGGAGGAACCGGTCGCTTTGCTGGCGCAACCGGGAAATTGAGCATCAGCGGCGTGCTCGATGTGAATCAAGGCAAGATTGTCCTTCGCTATCAAGGGACGATCTGCTTCGCGCGACTGGATAATGACACTAAATAAACGCTATCAACTTTAGAGAGCATGGTGCGTTAATACAAGGGACGGTTCCTCTGCGTTAGCGAGCGACGAGTAGAAATTGACAATGGCGCCAGAATATCCGGACGCAGGGTCATAATCATGTACACATACGACACAAGAAAGGGTTGAACATCCACGGTGGGCGTGTATCTAAGGTTGGGACCTTTGGCCAGAGGCGTTCCCTCTGCCCCCGGCGACTCAGACTGTTATCGGCGACTCGGGGAAATCCCGCAGCAGGTCGTTAAGCGACAAACCATCCTAAAACCCCGGGAGGAGACAATGAAAATGCGCTTAGTAGTTGCCCTTGTAGGGCTAGCAATCAGCTTAGCTTTGCCAAGCTTTGGCCAACAAACAAACACGCCAGATCCACAATTACGTGAACGGCTTATCACTCGCATTAAGGCACATACCGATGCACTCGACAAGAACGATGCAGCTGCCGTGGCCGCGAACTTCACGGAGGACGGAATTCTGGTGACACCGGGAGGAACGATTTTCGGCCGGGAGGCAATCGAGAAATATTATACGGACGTGTTCAAGCAAATCCATTTAAGCAACAACCTCGCGCCGGTCGATGAGGGTTCCCCTCACATGACTACTGATGGCAAACAGATGTGGGCGACCGGAAGTTGGACTGCGACTATCAAAGGCCAGAACTTCGGTCCTGTAGATGCCAAGGGTTACTGGTCGGTGATTCGTGAAGGTGATGATTGGAATATCCGGATGTTGACCTTTAACCAAACCCCAGCACCGGCCGCTACACCGTCCCCAACGGCCAGTCCTAGCAACCAATAAACTCGCAATCGAATTTTTCGACGACACGTCGCCTAAAGAACATCGGGAGGCGTTTCTTTCTGCCACCGGCGACACGGATGTTACTGGCGACTGTGAGAAGTCCCGAAGTAAGTCGCGAAGCGACAACTCAGCCTAAAACACCGGGAGGAAACAATGAGAATGCGCTCGCTACTTACCCTCATCGGGTTCGCGATCGGCTTTGCTTTGCCGATCTTTGCTCAAGAGAAAGAGGAGGTTAAACCCTTTCCCTTTACTCCTATCCCTGCTGGTCCTCAACTAGTCCAACAAATCGAAGCGATCAATTCGCAGTTTGACGAGGCAATTAACAAGCACGACGCAGTCGCAGCCGCAGCGCTTTTTACCGCTAACGCGACTCTAGTGTTACCGGAGGGAGTCATTTCCGGTCGGGACAGCATCGCGAAACATTACACAGATTGGTTTCAGCGTTGGAATCCTTCCGATCAGATAACAAAACTCAGTTATGTCTATGCCTTTGGCGACGATCTATGCGGAATTGGAGGGTTGACCGTGACTATTAACGGCCCCCACCAAGGTGGGGCCTATCTGATGCGCGTATATACCCGTGTGCGCGATACTTGGAAGATTCGTGTGGAAGTGGGTAAGTATGATTGGCGATAAACGGTATACCGAAGCTTTGGATTCGAGCCCGCATCGGCGGGAGCGAGTGGTAGGGGCATCCGAGAGGTCCGTAACTCACGGCACAGTCCAACTGAAGCCAATCGCGCTGGACGGCCAGGGACCGAAGCTGCTCGCTCCCGCTCCCGGTGATCGTGGGCTTTGGGGGCGACAGCTGGCCGCGCCTGCTCAGACGAAATAGATGAGAGAGGCGAGCCGCCGAGTAACCAATAGCATCCTGATCCGCGCGGTGACAGATTAGAACTCGGGGCTCTGACAATAGAACGGGTTAAACGTTGTATCGTCCATTTGTTATCGGAACGCCTTAACGGAGGTGTCGTTTAACCGTCACGCGGGCACCGCTCATCGGAAGGAATCGGAGAAAAGGGCTCAGTTGTTGAGGTTCGACTTAACCATTCGGTTAACGATAACCAGACCGGACATTCAGGCGGAATATGACCTTGCTTCGCTAGGCGAGGTTCAGAGTATCCGTAGACCTCATGGCGATCTTCCTAGATGGACGGTGACCTATAAGGGAACAGTTTCAGCGAAGGAGGTAAACCCTCCGACTCGGGAAAGGCATTTGGATTTAGCCTCGCAAGGATCGCGCTCACCCATCGATTGGCGCGCAAGGGAAGAGTAACGACGTTCCGACCTTTGATGGAACGAATTGTGTCTATCGTTGGGTTGGCGAGACGGAAAAGTGGTATCTCAAGGAAGAGTCGCGTCGAAAATGGCGAATCGGGTAAGACGGCTACTGGGAGACCGTTCGTTCTACCGCGATTTATGATTGTCTGGCCGGCGACGGAGAGAATGGCGGTCGAGCGGCGTCATTATGTCTGGCTTCTCTTCACTGCGGTGAGAGCCCATACGAAGGAGATCGCCCAGCCTAGAACGGTCCAACCAACCAGCAACTTGGAAGTGTTTATCGCTGACCCGTTATGGTGTCGTCGCAGTATGGCTATTGGTAGCCTGAAATGAACGGAGTTCATAATGACTATGAAGAACGTCGAAGCGCGGTAGGGCTTTAGTGAGTTTCTTAGGGCAAGTGACACAAATTCATCGTCATGGCGATTATCGCGCCGATCATGAAAGCGATGCACAACTCGACGACGAAAATTACAACGCGCATACGGAGGAACAGCTACCTTCTTAGTGCGTCCGAAAAGACCGGCGATTTAGCTCCTCCCTTTCGGGTCCGCTCTTGCATGCATGGCAGTTGCGGCAGTTACGGTTCTTATCACTTTCTCCGTAGGTAAATGGGTCTTGAGTTGGTCGAATCGAAGGGTTCGATCAGTGCACACAGGTTCCTCATTTGTAACGGCGGTCAGTTCGTTGGTAAAGGCGAGCGCGATGCAGTGGCCCTCGACGCCCGCGTAGCCCGTATTCAGGCCTCAGTTTTCTTGGGCAAGGATGGAATGGAACTTATCAAGAATGGGGCGGCGGTACTATACCAGCCGACGGCCACTGTTCATGGGGTTTTTGTCCGTGAGGGCGATACTTGGAAGATCCGCGGGGATACCTGGAACATAACCCCAGCACCGGTCTGCGACTCTGTGGCGTACGAGACCATAGTTCATGGTTTGTATTTTTCGTTTCTAGTTGTTGCGAGTTTCGTTAAACGCACGTGCGCGTCTGGAGCAAAAGTGCTTTTCGCTGGATCATTTTTGTCTGCGAACCCATTGGCTGAGAAACCCCCTCGAGAGCTCTTTCGATTCGGATACCAGCTTACTAAAGTCTACTTCCATCGGTTTAATCCGATCCAATGACGGCATCGCTCCCCAAAGCGGTACAGGGGCGCTCGCAACCAGTAGTTTCTCGATCTCGGGCAGTAGCAGAAAGTCAATAAAGCGTTTACCTTCCTTGGCCCGTGCCGAACAAGTACCAGCACGGCTGGGATAACGAGTGTCCCGAACGCTTGTCGATCGGGAAACACTACGCCGACCGGTTGCGCCTCTTTCGAAGCCATACTGAAGTCTTCGGTATCCGCGATACCGAAAGCGAAGTCTCCGGCGGCCACTCGACGTCTTACCTCGCTGTTTGTGGAGAGCATTTTGACTCCATTCGTATTCAAGCTGTTAAAGAAAGCTTCCGCAAAGTCCTTGCCGAGCACTTGGAACAGCGCGGCAGCATGCATTAAGGTGGTCCCAAGCAACGGATTTGAGATACAGGCTTTTCCACTGAATCTGGGATTCATCATGTCGAAGATGGAAGTTGGAACATCCTCGGGATCAGTGATCAAGTTCTTGTTGTATATAATGACGCGGGTACGAGCCGGGAACCCGGTCCAATGGTGTTCGGGATCCCTGTAAAGTCCCGGCAGGGTTTTTGCGTTCGGCGATTCGTAGGGCGCAGACAGTCCCTCGGATTTCAAGATTACCGCGGCTACTGGATCG
>JBAUZZ010000206.1:0-2253 GCA_049585495.1 Chthoniobacterales bacterium
CGCTGTGGGCAAAGTCCGCATCGTCCAGTTTGGCACCGAGAAGCAAGCGCGTACCGTCGTCCTACCCGCTTTGGACTGGCTAAAGCGCAGCGAGCGAGCACCAAGCAGGCGCGATGGCCTGCAACCAGTCATTGAAGCGTCAACTAGCCGCTGCTGCTCCTGCAGCAAATCAGCAGCAAGAACGCCCGCGTTGGCTGCAACATTCATCGACGCCGCGCAGGATGTACGCACTCGACGTGGCCGAACCGCCCGCACCCCTGATTCTCCTGTTTTATCAGGTCGAGATCAGGCTTCTCCAATTCCTTCATCGAGATTCCTCAATTCGCTCACAGCTGCCGACGCGGCGCGACAGTACAACGAGACTGTGGCAATTGCAGGGTCGTTAGGTAGAATTTTCCGGATTGGCGGCAGCCGCGTAAGTACGACGACGCAGTATTCGACGGGAGCCGGCGAGAATGTAATTTGTTATTGGGAGCAGCGGTGTGGGTGATGGTGATTACTCGTCCTAATCACGAACTCGCTGCAATCACTCAAGCTCGAAAGCTGCAACAGAGCTGAACCGCAAAACAACAGCTTGGCTGGAACGTCGCCGACGCGCGCGTCTCCGATGAACATGCCGAACTTCGAGAGCCTATGGGCCGCGCTCGACCCATTGTGGACGTTCGCACCGGATTTCCGCACCGCCCTAAGCCCTTGGGTGCGCCCGCTACGGTGCGAAATTCTTGACTTGTGTAGTACTATAGATCCCGGCTAAAGCACTCATGGAGGTGCGATCACATGGACGACCCTCTAAGTAAAGCACCTAGTAATATAGCACGAAGCTGCCCGCAATGCGGATTAGCTCTGGGGCCTAAGGACCGATTCTGCGCTAGCTGCGGTCTTGAGCTCCGCGGAGACACCGAGGCAATCTCCGCGCTCATCGCGCGCATGCTTCCGGAACGGATCGATGCCGCGCTCAAGGATCGCATCAGAGAACAGAAGGTTGTTGAGGTAGAAACGGCGGAGCTACTTGCTGAGAGAGCAATAAAATGGCTGAAAGCGTTCGGCTTTTTCCTTGGCATTCCGATTCTTCTGGTGGTGGCGATTTTTTCATTCGTGGGTGTTAAAACTTGGTCGGATCTGAAGTATGTGGCGGAGCAGACGTCTGAACTACAAAAAAATCTATCTGAACCACAGCGGCAACTGGCACTCACTACCCAGAAAATTGAGCAACTGCAGAAGAATTTCGAAACAGCGGAACAATCGCTATCACATGTAAATCAAAGACAAGATGTGCTTCAAGATCAATTAAATTCGATCAAGGGCAGACTAGATTTTTGTGCCGGCGGTGCAGCTTCTGCAGAGGACAAGGAAGAGCTACAAGATGTCTTAAGCCATTTTATTATTTGGTTGCAGGCCATCGGATTCCATCACCTCGACCAGAACGTTTCCGTATGCATATATACAAAAGACTCGCCTATTCCGATCGTAAAAGAAACACTTACTGCAGCGGGTAAACCACCTACGTCATTTTATTCGGGGGACACGTTGTATATAGATAAAACCTTTAGCACGGATATGTCCGTACCCGTTCATGTATACAGTCACCACGCTTTATTGAACGCGGTAACAGAGGACCTGACTGGTATTGCAGAAATCGAAAGGGCTTTGGCCGACTACCTGTCCGCGAGCTTCCTCCAATCTCCCGTCGTCGGCGCGCTGGGCGGCCAAACCCTAGACAACTCTTCAATCTATTCCAGTTCCATGGATGTGCAGAAGCGCGGGCTAGTTTGGGGCGGAGCGCTCTGGACCTGCCGAGAGAAGGCACAGAAACAGATGGATCAATTGGTATTGCCGGCGTGGGAGGCCGCAGCTAATAGCCACGATCCGCGGAAGGAGTTGAAACTGTTTTCTGACAAGATCAAAGCCGCTTCCGCACCGGTCGGCACCTGCTTTTCGGATGAGATCAAGCGCCGCCGATTGCCGCATTGAGGCTTGGTATCGGACTGTGCGTATTTTTTGATTTCGCACCACGCCGGGATATCCGCTTACCACCCAACTCGGACGATGCGGAGGATGTATGTGGCTGAGCCGCGGCGGGAGTTAAAATCAAGCGGTCGTGTGGCGCGAAGACCGGTTGGATTGCACGGAAGCCCGTTAAGCGAAAAGGCGCCGACTGCCTCAACCGGCGACCCGCTTGACCGTGCGATGGCCTCCGCGACGATGAGCGGGCGGCGAAGCTCGCCAGGAGCCTCGGATCCGACGCTTCAGCAC
>JBAUZZ010000207.1:0-17271 GCA_049585495.1 Chthoniobacterales bacterium
GACAGGTTTAAATGAGGGCAAAGTTGCCCACGTCAACCCAACAAATCCGACGACTCCAATGGCCAGGAAATTCGAGAAAAAATGTTGGCACTTCGAGGTTCAGGCCAAGGTGGGGAATTTGGCCCTGCCGGATCTTGGGCAGTCAGTGCAGTTCCCGCTGAGCGACCCAATCGATGGCGAAACGAATCATCTCGCTCGAATCCTTCAAACCGAGCTTTTCCTTAATGTGCGCACGGTGCGTCTCGATCGTCTTGACGCTCAGGTTAAGTAGTTTTGCGACTGACCTGGTATTTTCCCCCTTACCGAGCAGTTCGAGCACTTCAATCTCTCGGTCAGAAAGTTGATCTACCGGGTCTCCCGAGCCGCTCTCAACCGACTGAATCGACTTGAAGATCAGGTGATCAGCGAAGCGCGGCGTGACGAAGATCTTGCCTTCAAGGACTCGGCGAATGGCGGCCACGACATGCTGAACTGCCTCCGCTTTCATCAGGTATCCCAGCGCTCCCGCTCTTAGAGCTCGGAGCGCGTACAACGATTCGTCATGGACGGAAAGGACTAGAATTGGCAGGCGCGGCACTTCGGCCTTCATCATCTTGATGAGCTCAATGCCATTCGTGCCGCCAAGTGAAATATCTACAATCGCCAGATCGGGTTTGAGTGCCCGCATGCGTTCCAGCGCGGCGGGCGCCGCATCAGCGTGGCCGCAAACCACCAAGTCCGGCTGTTGGGAAACAAGATCCGCCAGTCCGATGCGAAAAACCGGGTGATCGTCCACGATCAAGATCCGTTTTGCTGACGGGTTTGCGATTGATGTGGTTGATGCAGGTGATTCCGTCATATCCGTGGGGTTAGTTCTTTCGCATACCCCCCTGCAAGTAAACGATTCCCGCCAAGCAGTTTCGTATAATCGAAAATGGCACTCCCAGTCAAGAGCGAGCACGGTACTGCTCCGTCGGCCACGGAAAAAAATCCTTATCGACTCCAGGCGGCAGAGTGGCACGGGCGTCTCGTCCGTATCTGAAGGAGCAGAAAAGACGGGCGGGACGCCCGTACCACTTTAGCAAACGCTCCCATTTTGCGACATTTGGGCGGATCTTAGCCCAGCGTTAAAGTTGAAAACGCGCCGGGAATGCGGCGCGTTTTCTTTGAGCTACCCTCAGATCGGACTTGCAGCGTTACTCCGTTTGTATTCTGACCTCCTGGGTATCACCGGAGTTTGTTTGCACGTGGACCTCTTCGCCTCGATTCGTAAGAACGATCTGGAACGAGGCAGGCGAACCATTCAGGGTAACCGACTTGACCTGCGTGTTGGCCGGCAGGGTGTACCCGAGGGTCAACTTCCAGCCGACCGGAGCCGCAACGGATGTTAAATAAGAACTTCCCGAGTGCTGCGCCGCAACCGCGATCTCAGAAGAACCCACTCTCAGCTCGTCGATCGAGAGTTCTGGCCAGGAGCTAGGCAAATCCGGCACCACCGACAAGGATCTTGCGGGAGCGTCTGGCTTGATCCCGAGGTACAACTCCACCAGCGGCCAGTGAATGCCATGGGAAGACCAGGCTTGCATGACCATAGCCCCGCCGAATGGCGGGAAGTACTTGTAGTCGGGACTGTCGAATAGTTCCGGTAATGCGCCGGGCTGCTCAACGTCCAGTTCGTTGGCGACTAAACTGACATATCTCAATGATTCGTCCATTCGCCCGTAATTAGCCTCGGCGACGGCCATCACACCAGTGTTCACCGCGGAGGCTTGACGATTGCCTTTGATGGCCGGAAGGCTTTGACCTTGCTGATAAAAACCGGTCGTTCCGGTAAAGGTGGAAGACTCGAGATGATTCGGATTCGAAAAGGCAATTGTGGCGTCCTGCACCGAAGCAATACTTGTCTCCATTGGCGTTGCATTTATCCAGTAGAGTTGTTCCAGCTGGGTAATTGGCTGGGTGCCAAGCGCTGCTGGAGGATCCGTCGGTACCGCTTGATTCAGGGCCAGCGAATCCGCAAAGAGGCCCTGGCTCGGGATCCACCAATCTGGTGTGAGCCTGGCGGTCAATGCATTGGCTTTGTTTACAGCCCAATCATGCGTGCCAGTATCTCCCTTACTGACCGCCATTTCGGCAAGATCATTCAGCGCGCGGATGGTATACACGGCCACGTCGAGTTTTATCGCGCCCATGCCTGTAGCTTCCACCATACCAGCGCCTTCAGGCCAACCATCCGGATTTAAAGTTGGGGTCACTAAATTGGTAGTGATGTAGTTCAATCCATCCTTGATGAACTCGTAATTGTCGTCGCGAACGGAATTATCGCCAGACCAACGCCAAAGGGTCGCAACGGCCGTGGCGAACTCCGCTGTTTCGTTGACATCACCGTTTTGTGCGTTGTCACCAAAGTAGATCGAGCCGTCGGTAACGATCTCATGGAGCACTTTGCCGGTGTCCCCGTTCACCTTCTCCGAGACCCGGCGGATGGTATTCAAGTGATCCTTTGCTTCGTCCCACTGCCCTACTGCAGCCAACGGGAAGGTGGTATACGCACCATCGGTTCCGAAAAACCAGGGATAGTCCGGATATCCTGCTCCGAAGCCGGAAAGAACGGGAAATTGGGCGATCGGGTCCGGATAAAATTTTCCTTCCTGAGTGTCTCGGACCATGACATTGCGTACTGTTCTTTGCATGTCGGCCAAATTAAGCTTACCCCAGTCGAACGCATCTTGGATCATTGAGTCCGGGACATGGATTTGCGCCTTAGAGAGCACTTCCTGGCGTTCAAAGATTTTCCTGCGGAGCAGTGCTTCAGGAAATGCCAGCCCGAGCCTCAAGGCCCAGGCGGCTTCGATCTTTGCGACATTCGAACCGGCAATGGCGAACCAGACCGTCGTGCTGGATTGTCCTCTGAGGGTGACTTGATAAGTTAGCCTCCCGGTCGCGCCGTTGTGCGAACCCGGACCGGCTGGCCCCAGGTCGCTGGCTCCAAGCGATTCGAAACCCGTGGTTCGATCGTCTCGGTCCACCGCCGCACTTACCAAGGCATACCATGACGGTTGCCCGGGTTGTGTGAACTGAAGCGCTGCCGTTTCCGAATCGTACGATACTTGGTCCTGCTGATGGAGTGATTCGGAGGTGGGGGTAGTTCCGCTCCAGGGATAAGCTGCGATCAATTCGCTTTGAGCTTCGATCGCTAATGTGGCGCTCGTAGTCCCAGGACTCGAGCTCCGCAATTGCACTCCGATCAGCACAACGGGCAGTCCGTCGGGGGCAAACTGCGTCTTACTGACCTCGAGCCCTTCGGTCGGAGGTAATTCCTGGCGGACGTAGCCGGTGCCGCTAACGAACTTCGTCGCCGGAGGGAGTAATCGGCCAATTCAAAAAAAATCGGAGCTGATGGATGAGCTTGATCGGGTGTGTCCACACCCCGCCCATTTGCCCGGTAATATGCCAGCCTATTCCATTCGGATTCAGGCTGACATCCGGAACCAGGCTCCCATCCTGGACGCCGACGATGTAGGCGCGGTCACCGGCAGCAACATAACGCTTCATGTTCAGGTTCACCGTGGTTGCCCTTTCCAGAGGTGAGCTCTTCCGTGGAATCTGCCCGGCCCCGGTGCCTGGGGCGGACAACACGTAGCCGGCTATCAACACGGTCCATATGCTTAATCGCAGTTTCATTTTTTGATTTCCTTTGTTCTGTAGGGTTTCACCTGGACTTCCTGCCAAGGTGAGGAGGTGAGAAAAAGAGAAAGGTCCGATCGTCCATGATGCGCGTTGTCTGTTTAGGACCGCTTGGTTGCTCGGGGAGGCGCTGCCGAGCCTCGCTCGACCAACTCGGTAGAAAGGAGCCGCAATTCTGCGGTGTACGGTAGATCTCCGACGACGAGCGAGGCTGCCACCTGCCCCTTGGCCCTCGACGGCTGACGAATGGTCGTCAGCGGAGGAGTGCATCCAGCGGCTTGCGGTATATCATCAAATCCGATAACTGAAAGATCGCGCGGCACCTGCAGGCCAAGTTGGGCGGCAGCGTGTAGCGCGCCAAACGCCATTCGGTCGCTCATCGAAAATATCGCAGTCGGCCGAGCGCGTTTATCTTTGAGGAATCGCCTGGTCCAATAAGATGCTTCCGCGTCGTCATTAGTTCGAATCTCGTAGATCGGGGCCAGTGCTGGATCGATCCCAGCGTTCCTCAAGGCGTCGGCAAATCCGAAAAGGCGTTGCCGCGTCACGGGCGCGCGACATTTCTTGACTCGCTCATCGCCGACCAGTCCGGAGAATCCGTCCGGCATCATCTCCAAAGATAGAATAGCTATCCGGCGATGACCGAGTTGTATGACATGCTGAGCAATCCTGCTCGCCGCAGCTCGATCGTCGATGCCGACCGCTGCGATCCCCGGAAGTTTGCTCATATCTACGGTCACGGCAGGCAGTTGTCTGCCGAGGGCTCGTTTGACAATCGAACTGTCGTCGGGGATGGCGTACAGGATGAAGCCATCAACGGCCACTTTGTCGATGGCGGTTAGTCGGGAGTCATCCGGCACCGGAGGCAAGACGGTTAACCCGTATTGGTGTTTCTCGCAAACCTCGGAGATTCCGGCCATGAAAGCAGACGCGTTGGAATCTTCGAAGAGGTGCGGAATAGGGTCGGGATTAAATAGGGCGATAGCCCCGGCCAGCCCGGTCCTGAGCATTCTGCCGGAGGGGCGTGGGCCGTGGTAACCAACGTTTGCGGCGATGGAGAGAATTCGTTGTCGGAGATTGGCCGACAATTCCTGGGGCCGGTTAAAGGCGTTGGATACGGTCATGGCCGACACGCCGAGGTGCTTGGCGAGAGATTTCAGGTTCACCCTATCTCGCAGAGGTGCACTCGGTTTAGATCGAGCGGCTCGGCGCACCAGACGACTCCGTTTCCTTAGCTGTAACGTTAAAGAGACAAGATTTTACTATAGCCTTTAACGTTAAAGTCAATTTCTTTTTTGCTGCTCCGCCCCCCAAAATGCGGGCTCAAACACCCGCATCCAGGGCGCTGCCAGCCTGCATCGCTCCTAGCGCGGCGGAGCCGCAACCAAAAGAGCGGAGCTCCGTATGGGTTAAGGATGTCCGGCGGCTCAGCGGGAGCTTCGCCCTACCGAGTGACGTTTCCTGGCGGGTGATAAGCGCGTAAATATATAAGGCGTGTGAGATTTTGCGGGCTACGCCGTTATCTACACCTATGCGGGACCTCGACGTTCTACGGCTCAGGCTGGCGACTACCCTTAACAGGGGATTCCCGGACGCCGTAACCATGATCGCGCCCGATTTCGCACCTGGGCGCATCCAGCTAGATTCTGGCTTGGAACATGAATCTGAAGTGATCGGCAGGAGCGATCGAGCCGACCATGGATAGTAACTGTTATTGGAAAGAAGTAACGTGGATTCCAAGTGCAACTGGTTGTACTGCCCGGGAGCAGGGCATAATATTTTTGTGCTTAGCGCCTTATTAGAGAATTTCGGGACGGAGTCTTGCCCATGAGTCTATCGAGTGAATCCAACGTTATTTGTCGTGGCCTGGATGAGTTTTGCTTACCGGCCGTGCTGATGCATGTCGGCAGCGATCGGTTTCTGGCCTGGAATAGGAACTTTCTCGAGGCTCCCGGATGCGGACCGGAAGAGCTGCGCCTCTTGCCGGTGAGCGAGTTGGTCGTTTTTGGACCGAGTTCGCCCGCAGATATCGCGGAGTGCGAGGAGTCTCCGGCCCCGGTGCACCTCGATCCTTGTACGGTTAGGAATATCGACACCGGTAGAATGCTTCCTGGCCACGCCTTCCGTCGCGAAGATGGATACATCTTTATCATGCTCGATCCAGGTGGAATCGATTCCTCGCGGGGAACGCTCGCCGGTGCTGTGCTTGCTGGTCAGCAGCAGGAGCGCGAGCGCGTCCAAAAAGCTTTGCACGCTACCGTAGCCCAGCAGTTGGTTGTCATCCAATTCGCCGTGGAAGCGCTAAAGACTGCGATTCAAAGCGGGCATAAGCCGACCGTGGTGGAAGTCGATCGCCTTGTCGAACTGCTCAAGGAGATGGGCGATTCGATTAGAGTGCTGACCGCAACGAGCTAAGATACTAACCATCTCTCCCGGTTCGTTCAGGCCTCATTGCACGCTCCTGGTTGCGTAACGGGTACGACAGTTTAAAATTTGGAACCGCGGGTTCGGATGCGTAGAATCGCCCGAAGCAATGACAATCCTCCTCATTGAGAACCACGAAGATACTGCCGGTTACATCAAACGATTTCTTGAGCAATCAGGTCACGATGTTGTAGTAGCCGCGGAAGGTGCAGCTGCGGTGCGCGTCGCCGACATGCACCGGTTCGACGTCATCCTCAGCGACATTGGATTACCAGACGGCGATGGCTGGACCCTGATGAAAGAGATGCGTGGAAAGACTCAGGCCTATGCGATTGCCATGAGCGGGTTTGGAGCAGCCGCTGACGTGGCACGGAGCCGATCTGTCGGCTATCAGGATCATCTTACCAAGCCATTCACTCCGGACCAGTTGCAGCAGGCGCTCAAAAAGGCCGAACTGACGAGACCTGGCGATTGGCCAGACTGACCCTGGAACCGACCGTTGGACATTCGAGCACGCTGGGTATCGATCACACCCTTGAGCCTGGATCTGACAGATCACGAGGCGCTCCATCAGCTGGCGCAAGCGCGATGTGGCCGGGAATGTTCCTGAATCCTCTAGCGGGGACCTGCCCGGACCCATCCCCGAGCAACAAATGTTCTTGATGCCGCGCAGTGACACACATCAAGAATGTCGCCCATGAGGCTCTTGGCGCTCACCAGCGTGGTAGCCGCTGTTGTCTGCAGTGCGAGCGATTCGATTTTTCTCGCTCGAATAATGTTTTTCCATACGCCTTGTCGAGCCTGGCCGCGGAACTCGACGTTTCGTACTGGAGCGGCGACGAATTTCATCCACTGCTCAAACTTGAGCCCGGCGTCTACTTCACCCGGGATTACATTATCGCAAGGTTCCGCGCCGGCCCGGACTTTTACAGTAAGGGCTCGGCCTACCTGAAGCTGGATCTCAGCATTGATCTGTACTAAGGCTGGACATTGCGCTGGTCCGGCGATTTTCTTGCTAAGCAATTGTAGGGCGCCTGGCTCAGGCGCCGGGATGATGCAACCATTCCGGGTTAGATGGCGGCTGAGCCAGCCGCCCTACAAGCCGGTCTCTTTTTTCGCGCTTCAAATACCGCTTGACGTTTGGAAGCCGGTGGTACTCTTAATCTTGCATTTAATTCGTTGCGCTTGTGCTTTCCCTGAATTCTGTCGAACTCGTCGCGGGTAGCCCGATCACGGTGGCTGATCACCAAATCGCAGCTTGGTTCCATGCGCATCTGACGCAGCCGCTCGTCAACGTGATGCTCGCCTTTAGCGATCCGGGTTCGCCTATGTGGATAGCGACGATTACGTTGGTCGTTGCGCTATTCTGTGCATTGAGGCGGCGTTGGTACGGGCTGTTCGCCCTTCTTCTGGCCGTGCCCGGTGGCATGTTATTGAATTCGGTCATCAAGGAACTCGTTCACCGGCACCGCCCGTATTCCGAAAGCCCTTTTGTCGACTTGTCTGATTACAGTTTTCCCAGCGGCCACGCGATGGCAGCAACGCTCCTCTATGGTTTACTTGCGCTTTTTGCGCTGGTTGTTCTCAGGAAACGGCTCTGGCGCGGTCTGGCCGTGCTCGGAGCCTCATTGGTGATCATGCTGGTTGGGCTGAGCCGGATCGCTCTAGGGGCCCATTATTTGACCGACGTTCTCGCCGCCATCGCTTCCGGTGCTGTTTGGATTTGGCTCTGCTATATCGTCGTAAATATAATCCGCCGCAGGCGGTCGCGATCCGAGCGACAGACGACTGCAGGAGTGCAATCCAGTGCGTCTGAGATTGCCGCATCTGATTCGGGTCTGCGTTCTGCGCACTGAATCAATTCCGGCTTTATTCTAAGCCGGAGGCTACTCTTCTGCGGAAACTAGCTCTACCTCAATGAGGACGGGTTTGGCCTTCTCCAGGGCCTGCCGGAGTTCGCCTTCGGCGGTGAATTTTCCTCGGAGGAGGCTCCCTTCGTATCTCAAGCGAAGTTCGTTTTGCCTAAACGGCCACGGCGAAACTCCAAAGCTGAATTCGGAATCTGACTGTTGGCCGGCAGCCGCTTTGGAATTTGTAAACTGCCAATTACCAGTTGACCGTGCCGTCAATCTCACCGGCCGTGTCGCCGTCTCCGACGACGGAACGTCAGGAACCTGGAAGCTCTCGCTGGGATTCATGCACAGGTGCAACGAGATCAGATCCCAGTTCGCCAGAAGCTGGCCGTGATATTCTAACATTGGCCCGCCGATGGCGTCGTTGAAATATTTTTGGCCTGCTAAATTCTTGAGAAGCTCCTGACGAAACTCCTGTTGTTCTTCGCGGAATTTTCTCATGAGTTCTCGGTCCGCGGCCCTGTTTTCCGGGTGTTTCTCGGAGAGCCCGCAGTAGTGCTTCGACATCAAAACCGTGGCATAGGTGCTGACCCGTCTCATCTGTTGAATTCCGGTCCGCCACACCTTTAGTCGCTGAGGTGCCGAAAGTTCGTAGAACGTCCGCGGAAGACCAGTGGCAGGGTTCAGCGCCGCATTTTTCTCCCAGTTCAGGTACCCGATGTCGTGCAGCTCTGCTGCATAGCACACATCCTCGAACGGCTGGAATCCTGCGAAGTTCTTGTTGCCCCAGTTCCGGGCAAGTTGCCCGGAGAGCCAGGAATGAGCCGGCTGGCTGATCGCGATGATTTCCTCACTGGTTCGACTAGGCCGTTGAATGATCATAGGCGAAGACTCCTCGAAAGGGGCGGCAGCGTCATATTCAGAATTCTACCATAAGGTGAAGCTTGCCCCTACCGCATCAGGGGGCACCCGCTTCGTCCCTGCCCGAAAACGAATTTTGCACCCCATTGCGCCTCGCCGTAGGCCGATTAGGTTTAACTGGTCTTCTTGTTTACCGGGAGCATGGAAAGAAAACAGGATACTTCGGTCTGGCTCGCTCTGCACAATCCAGTTTTTTCTGGGCTTTGGATCGCAAGCGTAATTTCCGGATCTTGCGTTGCCGCTCACGACACCGCCGCTACCTGGCTGATGAACTCTCTAGGCGCAACGCCATTTCTTCTATCGTTGATGGCGACCAGCGCCTCGCTGCCTTTCTTCTTGTTTACCTTACCGGCTGGCTCTCTTTCTGATCTCACCAATCGCCGCAACCTTTTTCTGGGGAGCTACCTCTGGCTGGCTGGAGCAGCGAGTCTGCTGGCCATCTTTACCTGGCTGCGGCTTGTCAATCCTGGCTTGATTCTCACGACGGTCTTCCTGCTCGGGATTGGTTTTGCGTTTAACGCACCGGTCTGGGCGGCTATGATTCCTGAAATTGTACGGCGCCGGGAACTTGCATCGGCGGTAACGCTTGGCGGTGTTCAAATGAATCTCGCTGGGATTGTCGGGCCGGCGCTCGGCGGGTTTGTGTTGCCGTTGCTTGGACCGGCGATGCTCTTCTCGATCAATGCGTTAGCTTTTCTGTTCGCGGCGCTTGTCATCTCGCGCAGATACCGGGATCGGCGTCGACCTCGGCCGCAACTGGAGAATTTTCTCGAATCATTCGCTACGGCGGCGCGGTATGTTCGGTACGCGCCCGGCATGCAAGTGATCCTGGCTCGGGACGGCTTGTTCGCGGTGTTTATCGCCGCCATCCCTGCGCTGGTGCCGGTTGTTGCACTGCAGCATTTGAAACTGCAGCCGGCACAGCTAGGAATCGTTTTTACCAGCCTCGGCTTCGGTTCCTTGCTCGGCGCGACGGTAGTTCTTCCTTACGCCCGCGCGCGAGCGACTCCGAACATGCTGACGATCGTGGCCGACCTCATCTTGGTTACGGTTTTCGTTCTCCTGGCCGGGGTCCGGGACATCGCGTTGTTTCCGGTTGTTGCGGTTTTAGCCGGGATCAGCTGGACAGTAACCGCATCTGAGCTTTGGGTGGCCGGGCAAAGGGCGATGCCGGACTGGGCCAGGGGCCGGATGAACGCGGTTCACATGATGTTTTCGCAGGGTGGGGTGGCGCTCGGTGGCGTCTTGTGGGGGTGGGCGGCGACCGCTTTCGGGGTCGAAAAAGCTCTTCTCGGCGGAGCGATCCTGCTGATTGGCAGCCTTGTTCTTATTATCCCGTTGTCGATCAATTTTGCCCAGGGCCTCAATCTCGACTCCGCGCCCCTTCAGGCCTTGCATGATTTTCCCAGTGTACCGAAACCGGAGGACGGCCCGGTCACAGTGACGATGGAATTTAGGATTCGTCCGGAAGACCGGCAGGAATTCCTGACATTAATGAACAAAGTTCGACTCATGTTTTTGCGTAACGGCGCTTCTCTTTTCCGCGTCGATGAAACTTTGGAAGAGCCGGGAAAATTTCGGACTGAGATGCTGGTAAACTCCTGGGCCGAGCATTTGCGGCAACACGCGCGAACAACCAGGGAAGAAAACGAGCTTTTTACCAAGGCCTTGGCAATGCATGCGGATGGGAACAGGCCAGTAGTTCGCCACTATCTTCCGGCCAATCGGACATCGACGCCGATTTCGTTCGGTCAGTTCCGAATGCGGCCCCCGGTCAGTCGATCTACCGCGGGGGTTGAATCTGAAGCCGCCCGAGTCCCGCTGTCTAGAACTGAAGATTGAGGCTTCAATCTGCGGAAACAACAATTGGTCCGTGCACCTGCTTTCCGTTGTGCCAAACGGCTGCGATCTTCTCGGTGTTTTTTATATCCTCCAGCGGATTAGCCGTTAGGACCACGAAGTCGGCTAGCTTCCCCGGGGCAAGGACGCCACGATCGGAAAGTCCCAGCGCCGCCGCGCTATTGTGGGTAGCGCACTGCAAGACCTGCATCGGAGTCAAACCGCTTTCTACCATGAGCTGTAGTTCCCGGTGCTCCGCGAATCCAGGGATGCGCAAAGGCTGCGCTCCGGAGTCGGTTCCCATAGCAATGTTAACTCCGGCGTCGAACAGCATCTTCAGATTCTTTTTATTGTTAGCAACCGCCGCCTTGAACACCGGCAAATTAGGGTTTGCGCGCATCTTGTTGATGAAAGTGGCGTCGCTCAGCCGGGCACGCAACGCGGGTTGCAATGCAGCCTGGAAGAACGGCTCCTTCATCCAGGCGGGCTGCTCGGAATAAATGTAGGAACATTCATCGAGATTGATCGTCGGGATATAGTAAGCAGAGCGCGCCTTCAGGGCTGCGATAAACTCGGCATCGACCGGTTGATCGCGGACCCCGTGGGCAATGATATCCGCCCCGGAGTTTAGTACCGCTTTGGCATCGTCGAGATAGTAGATGTGCGAAGCTACGCGCAATCCCAGACGATGTGCTTCCTCGATTACGGCCTGGTAAATCTCGGGCTTCATTTTGGGCGCGGTGTGCAGCAGGTCGTCAACCCAGATCTTAATCAAATCGGGATGTCTTGCCGCCATCTCACGGACGTCTGTCTTCGCCTCGTCCGGCGTTTCTGGTCGATACAGTTGGTCCGTGCCCACCGGAAGCAGGGTATTTGGAGGCGCTCCCAGCGGCGCTCCTATACCGCGGTCGGCCCCGAACATATCGGCTCCAGCGAGACGGCCAATGCGTTGCTCGTCTCGCAACGTATAAAACAAATCGGCATTCAGCCCCAGTGCCATCACGGTCGTTACGCCAAACGCTTCATATTGAAGCAGCTGGCGCTGAATATTATCTCTATTGTAATTCGCCGGGCTGACATTTACCCCATCGACAAGTCCGATGTGGCTGTGAGAGGAAATCAACCCAGGAATGATGGTTTGACCGTGGCAGTCGATAACCTGTGCGTGTTCAGGGCGTTTGACGGAGTCAGCCGGTCCTGCCGCGCTAATGCGATTTCCCTGGATGATAAGTGTCGCATTCTCGATCGGCGCTTGCCCGGTCCCGTCGATGAGTCTGGCTCCCGTCAATGCAATTGCGCTTCCTTCCTCGGCCGCTGAAACTGCAGCGATCAGGGGAACAAGAGTGGACCAAAAAATCGTCAGGACGAATTTTCCTCTCATACCCTCTCACCTCTCAAGATTAGATTTCCGGGAAAGGCTGATAACACGTTTGCCGGGTAGAACCTTAGGAAATACAAAGCCCGAAAACAATGATTAACGAAACTAAGCCTGTATCTCTCACAAATCGCTAAGGATTTGTGAGCGAGGCAGGCTCGCCGAGCAGTTCGTCGATCTGGATAACTTCTATTGCTCAAGCGATGTCAGCGGAGACGGTCACGCCTGGGCTTTTGCCGGCCGGGAAAATGATCTGATCCAGAAGTCGATCCCGTTGAACTACTCAGGCCGAGGTACCTCCTATGACACCGAAGGCCAGAATCGCGATATTAGCGTTGGCTTGGCAACCGTCACAGAGCGGCTGCCTTCAACCCGATCAATCCAACCGATCCAGATATCCTGCCTGGCGTTGCGGACGCGGGCGCAATGGACGGGCCGGGGGAGGAAGACGTCCAGCAACGTCAAGAACGGGCTCAGCAAGCTTCGCCCTACCGAATCTCGGACTTGGAACTCGCAACTCAGACGTTTGTGGTTGCGGGCGGGCTCGGTACATTTGGAATAATCGAATCCTTTGCGAGCTCTAAAGAACATCGATGTTATGATTCGTTCAGCACTGACCGCGATTTTTATCGTCGCAACGTTGCCGTGGGCGGCTTGGAGCCAATCAGTCTCAAACCCTCGAGGAGATATGTCGAAACTTTCCGACCAAGAACTTAAGCAGAAGCTCACTCCTGAGCAATACCGCGTTACCCGCGAAGCCGGAACAGAACCGCCCTTCCGAAATGCCTATTGGAATAATCACGCCGACGGGATCTATGTCGACGTGATTTCTGGCGACCCACTCTTTAGTTCGAAGGATAAATTTGACTCGGGCACCGGCTGGCCCAGCTTTACCAAGCCCATCGCAGAGGGGGTGGTATCGGAGAAAGACGATGCTTCTCTTGGCATGGTTCGCACCGAAGTCGTTGGCGCCAAAAGCGGTAGCCATCTCGGACATGTTTTCGATGATGGTCCCAAGCCGACCGGCTTGCGCTATTGCATGAATTCGGCCGCGTTGCGCTTTATTCCAGCCGATAAACTGGTAGCTGAGGGCTACGGCGACTACCTAAAACTCTTCAAGCCGAGCAATCAAACGCTTTCGAGCGAGCAAAAATGACAACACTCAGAAATAGACTCCTGATCGCTTGCCTTCTGGGATGGGCTACCTTTTCTTTCGGCCAAATGAACAATGCAAAATCATCAAGCCAAACGGAAACCGCCGTCTTCGGTGGGGGGTGTTTTTGGTGTCTTGACGCGCAATTCAAACTCGTCGATGGCGTACAATCGGTCGTCTCGGGCTACGCCGGCGGGACAACCCCAAACCCGAGCTACGAGCAAGTGTGTACAGAAACGACCGGCCATGCGGAGGTCATAAAGGTAGAATTCGACCCTAGCAAAGTCAGCTATGAGGATTTACTTCGAAAATTCTTTCACGCGCATGATCCCACTACGCTTAATCGTCAGGGTCCGGACGTTGGCACATCGTACCGGTCGATAATCCTGTACCGGGATGAAAATCAGAGGTCGATTGCGCAAAAGGTGAAGGCGGAGGCACAGAAAGAGTGGCCTGATCCCATAGTGACTGAGATTGTACCGCTCAAGGCCTTCTACAAGGCCGAGGATTATCATCAGGACTACTTCGCCAAGAACCCTACTCAGGGTTATTGCCGTCTCGTGGTTGCTCCGAAAGTAAAGAAATTCGAGAAGGAACTCGAAAAGGAAAAGGCGCAGGCGCAACACTAGGGCTTAGGCGGCCACCGCCCCAAACAAAGCGCCGCGCCCTTTCAGGGCGCATCGCAATGGGGGAAAGATTCCCGGGGTTGAAACCCCGGGCTAAGTCCTGTAGCCCCTTCGGGGCAAAAACCATCTCAAAAAAACCGAGCCCTCTATAGTCTCACCACTTAAGTTAACGCTCCTGGCATTTCGCGAAAACCGGACCTTTCTGCAGAAAGACTGGCGCGTGCGCGCCAAGCGCCTTTACGTGAATGAATTCCTCAACGGTCTCGACGCCCCCCCGACCGATGCCCTTCGAGATCTCTGAGAGCTTCTGTAAAAATCTTCTTTGCGCGCTTCTGTGAGATTTGTGGGCGATGCGGGCTACGTGTAATATTCTGCATCTTCGGTGCTAAGAAATTGCCCAGGATGCTGATCCGAGTGTGTGCTCGTACTCGGCTACGGTGCTTCCGGTATCTCAAGCTCAGGCGGCACACCACGGGAATCACTTGCTATTCGTCTGGGCTTCCGCCTGCGCTTCGCAGCTTTCGTAACGGGCACGATTGGCCTTATCTCGCCACGCTGGTCAAGCTCCTGGAGCACCAGGCTTGCGGCTCCACGGGCCCAAACCTCATCGCCCCAGTGGTGAATCATAATATCCTGATTTATCTTTAAAGGCGGAAGAACCTTCTCATCGATAGTTGCCCGCATCGTTTCTTCGTAAAGATGGGCGCAGCGAAACGCGCCTTCGCAGATAATTACCCTTTGTGGATTGAGCAGGTTGATCACATTGGCGATCCCCAGACCGAGATATTTCCCCATATGCTGAAAGATCCGGCGCAGCTTCCGGTCTCCCGCTTCCGCTCGCTCCAGAATCTCGTTGAGCAAGCGAAACCGCTCGTGGTAATCGAGGGGCTGCTGAGGCACCTTGAATCCAACTTTGGCCGCTTCCCGCAGAACGGCGAAACCGGCCGTGTGCGTCTCCATGCATCCATGCTGGCCGCACTGACACTCCGGTCCCTCGAAAACGAGCTTGGTGTGACCAAATTCCGCCGCGAGCCCGGAGGCGCCACGGTAAAGCTTGCCATTCAAAATCAAGCCGCTGCCGGTGCCGTGCTCAATCGTGATCACCACCGCGTGCTCGAGTCCTTTAGCCAGGCCGAACCAGTGTTCGGCGAGCGTGACGAGATTCGCGTCATTTTCGATGAAGACGGGGACGTCGAATCGCGCCTGCATAATCTTACCGAACTGGACATCGCGTTCCTCGAAAACCGGACTCCAGTAGACCATCCCGGAATTAAGGCCGACGTATCCAGGTAGCCCGAGGCCGATCCCGCTGACGTCTTCAACTTTGCGCCGAGCCTTACGCAGGCAGGCCCGGATCGCCTTGGCGACGAATACAGCCAACTTCTCGGGGCCGAGTTGGAGCGGCTCGCACTCGATGTTGTCCGAGGCGCAAACGTTCCCAATGAAATCGGTGAGCGAGACGACGATTTGATGCGTCGCGATTTTCACTCCGGCCACGAACATGTACTCAGGTCGCAGCCGGAGCGATACGAGCGGTCGTCCGCGGCCGCGAACCTCGACCTGGGTAGCGCCTTCCTCGATCAGTGCACCTTCCTCGATCAAATGGCTGACGATACTCGAAATCGTTGCCTGGCTCAGGCCGGTCAGTTCTGCCAGTTCCGAACGCGAGATCTCGTTGTCGTGCAACCGAATGGCATGAAGCACGTCAAATCGGTTGATGTTCCGGATGATCGCTGGCCCTCGAGTCGGGGTGAGCATAGGGGTATGTCTCCTTGTAAGCCAAGAGCTCACCCGTGGGCAAGATGGGAATTAGGCCAATGCGCCTGGACATCATTTCGGCTGGGGTCAGTTCGAAGAAGCGATTCCGCCGAATGGACATGGCATCATTTTGGTAGGGGCAGATCTCCGAGCTGACCCCTAGCGCTGGTCGCCTCGGAGATGCGACCCTACCAAAGCGCAACAGGCGCTTCGCTGGTTCTCGGTATCAGAATGACGATTAGTTCCAAAAAGTCTTTGACGAACCGTTGCGAGATGGAAATTCTTGTTCTTGTTAGTCTCTATCATCCCCAGAAACATGAAATCCTCGATTCTGTTCTCCATAGCGTCCTTAGTGTCGCTTTCCTGGTCCGCCTCGGCGGAAACCGTCGTCAAGATTCTCCATATCCAAGACAATCCGAAAATCCGCGAGATCTGGCAAGCAGCGGCGGACGAGTACCAAAAGGCTCATCCTGGAGTGAAAGTCCAATTTAACTACCTGGAAAACGAGGCGTTTAAGGCTAAATTGCCGACCCTTCTCCAATCAAGCGATCGCCCGAGCTGTTTCCATAGCTGGGGCGGCGGTGTGATGTATGAGCAGGTTCAGGCTGGCGTTTGTCAGGATATTACGGACGCGATCGCTGGCCCTTTCAAGGATTCGTTTTACCCAGCCGGCATTCAGAACTTTATGTTTGAGGGTAAATCGTACGGTGTACCCAACGACGTTGGCCCGGTCATCTTTTGGTATAACAAAGAGCTCTGTGCGAAAGCCGGGGTCGATCCGACAACGATCAAGTATTGGGAGGATCTGCTTGATGCCGTCAAGAAGTGCAAGTCAGCCGGCGTAACTCCGATCGCTGTCGGTGGAGGTGACGAATGGCCGCTTCATTTTTATCCGGTGATGCTGATGATGCGAATCCTGGGTAAGGACGGGATGGTTGCAGCCTACAAGGGTGACAACGGCGGATTTGCTGGGCCCGACATGGTCAAAGCCTGGTCAATGTACAAGGAACTATGCGATCTGGACCCCTTCCAGAAGGGTTTTGCGGCGGCAAAGTACCAGGACGCCGCCGGCTTTTTCCACGACGGCAAAGCCGCCTTCCACCTGATGGGTAGCTGGGATTTAGAAACAGGCCGACGGAACGCTGCCAACAAACAGGGGCTGGCGGACGAAAAATTGGGTTGGTTCTTCTTCCCCGAAGTGAAAGGCGGCAAGGGCAAGGCGACTGACATCTTTGCCAGTGTGGACGGCTGGCTGGTCACGAAGGATGCGCCTAAGGAGACGGTGGATTTTATGAAGGTATGGCTCGGGAAAGAGGTCCAAACAAAACTTGCCTCGGAGGGGCTCTTTATCCCGATGGTTAAAGGAACAGCCGAGGCCATTCAAGACCCCTTCCTCCGGAAGATTGCAGAGGCTGCAAGAGATACAGACTGGATCCAAATCGCCATGGACCAACTCCTCGGGCCGGATACGGGCCGCCTCTTTAATGATCAAGCGGCTGCAGTTGCTGCCAAGGCGACTACCCCGGAAAATGCGGCCAAGGCTATCCAGGATTCTGTTGCTAAAAACCGCATGTAAACGAGACCGGATGTAAATACTTGGCGGGCGACGCTCCGTCGTCGCCCGCCGAATCAAAGTAGATTATGATCGGCGACGAC
>JBAUZZ010000208.1:0-8092 GCA_049585495.1 Chthoniobacterales bacterium
CATAAGCGGATCCCCTGAAGCGAAAGCTTTCACTGGCGACCAGTCAGAGAAATCGATAACTTCAAGTAACGCAATGAGCATCAAGGAAATCCTCGAAGAGCTACCGAAGCTTACGGAAGAAGAAAAAAGACAGCTTTGGAACGTCCTCGACCACGAATTGGCTCCTGAAGAGGATGAAGAAAGCCCAGAGATCTTGGCTGCCATCGACGAAGGGATCCAGTCCTTGGAAAAGGGCAAGAAAACCTACACCGTCGAAGAAGTTCGCCAACATATAGCGGAAATCGTCGAGAAAACCCGTGCAGGTCCTAGAGGTTGATGCAGACGCTCATCTTTTCTTAAAGGGCCGGCAAAGACATCATTCGCATTGTTGAGCACTTAGCTGCCGAGAATCCGGAAGCAGCAAAAAGACTTGGTTCAAGCCTTCTCGACCTGGCGCTCAGTCTTGATTCTACCGCGGATCTAAGGTGAAAAAGCGTCGCGGCATCCTAAAACTAATTCACTGAAACCACCTGATTTACTGCCCGGTTATGAGGGCAACAAAACCGTTGAGATCCTCAGCTTTAAACACCAGCCAGAATATAATAAGAGCAACCTGAATCCAATAGTCCCCTCGCCTGCTCTGCGTCCGGCGTCTACGCATCTCGACCGGTGGGAGTTCAATCCGCCGGGGTCCAAGGCAAAGCCACCATGCCTACCTCTGGCAACGCAGTCGCCCAGGCGGAGCAGTGGCCCTTCGACTTGAGCGATGTTTTTAGGGTGCTACAACTAGGCCTGAGGAATTGGATGATTGACCAGCAGGGAGAGTGTCAGGACACCTCTTGAGGAAAACCGGGACAAAGGCGCGAAGCGTCCAGCTCCTGCGCAGACACATAGAACCTCATCTTGCCATCCAGACCGCACGTCCAGACTTCCTGCGCTCCTGCCTCGAAATAAAGCGCCAGCCTCTCCTTAATTTCAGACACAGTGTTCGAAGGCGAAATAATCTCCACACAGATTTCAGGCGCTCTTTCCAGCACGATAGGCTTTTGGACGTTCTCCTCTCGCCCTGTCGAGAGCCAGGCAACGTCGATAGCCTTCACTCCGTCCGACGTGGAAAGCGGACACTCTGGCATCGCTTGACCCTCAGGCAGCAGCTTTAGCATGAGGCCGAGGATCTTGCCTTGACGTTGCGAGTGAGAAAATGCGGGCGGGGGGCTCATAACGATGTGACCATGGCGATCGGTTTCAATCCGATGCGGCAACTCTGCTAGGGAAGGATCCATCAAAACCTCGTGCCACCGCCGCAGGTTAAAGGCGGTCTGTCCTTCAATGGATGGAAGTTCGATCGTGAGGGGCATCTTACAAGATGCTACCCGATGGTCTCGGTCACATCAACAGATTCGAATGCGCCCGCACTTGGGACATGGCTCCCTCCTCTTCAGAGCTCAAGGAATCCGTATTACGCTGGCGAATAAAGTTTCTCTCTCAATTTCGGGGCCCCTCTCCGGCCTTCGCAACCGGCCACGACTGTTTCACTTCAGGAGGTGGGAGCGGCTCGGTCAGCGGAATCTTTTTCGGTCTGCGCTTTTGGGGCTCCGGCCTCCATTTAAACTCCTGCATTTCCGGCGGCGGGTGTCTAGAGCGAGTGATTTCGGTTTCATATTGAGCGACGTGTGTAAAGAATTCGGGCAGCTTGTCTGTGATCTCTTTGGTATTTGGAAGTCTCCAATAAGTTGAGCGGATGCGGTACTCTTGATCCCGTGTCATGTAGAAGTCGCCGCCAGTCACGGGGTCGATTCGGCCCTGCGCGCTAGTTATTGGTGCCTAAGGACAGTCGCACAGTTACAAACATGACGGGGCTAATATACTTATTCAATGAGACTTATATTCTATCATATGTCTATGTCTTTATATATATACTTCTTTACTTGTATATTGACTTCCCAATATGCGCCTGTGCTCGTACAGTTCATGGTGCAGCGATCGAGGGCGGGCAGTGTTTACACATGGATGACCGGAGGAGTACAGTGGTTTTTCTGCGGTTATGCTTGCCTATGGAGTCATTGATTCCTAAGATCCTCAGCTCGTGAGTGATTCTGAACGCAGTGCTTTCCAGCGGAACAGTTGGCGATTTGGTGGACCGCTTGTCCTTACAATAAGTGTACCCAAAGGAGGGGACAACAAGACCTGGACGGCCTTTAATCTGGCCAGCATTCTCGGCCTTTGGGGTTACGAAGTCGCAGTCGTCGACAGCAACGCACAGCATGACCTATGGAGTGACGTGCAATTTCTCGCCGGCCGGGGTTTAACGCCCCGTTTTGATGTAATCCTTCACGATCCGCTCGATGCCGAGGGCAATCAAACTCCGCTCCCGGACCTCAACTCCCAGCGAAATCGGCAATTCCTAATCTGGGACACCAGCCAATACGTACAGTTGCGGACCAGCAAATGGGCCTGGCAAAACTGTCACGCGATGATTTTGACCGTTTCACCCCAGATGAGCCAGATCAGAAATTATCTTCATGCTATTCAACTCTACCAGCACATGCCCGGCCAGCGGGGACCCTTGCTTGTGCTTCCGTGCCGGGCCAGGACGCTCAACAACTCTTCTGTCCAGCGGGACTTTCAACAGGTCCTGCGCTTCCTCGAAGAGAAGGGGTGCGTGGTGCCCAAGATCCAGGGCGAGTACATGGAGCCTGACCACTTAATCCCAGAAAGTGAATTGATGGCACTGCAGCACACGCGCTGGATTTTCGACGAGCGGGACTTTGGCGGCTCCATCAAGCGTCTGAGCGACACGTTTATTCGCAAGACCGTGATGAGTATGACCTGGATCCGTGCCGAGCTCGAGTCGGTCTTCGGCTTTTTCCCCGCTCCGAAGCTTCAGCCCTTGATCCCTGATCCAATTTACCGCGATCACATCATGACGGTGCTGCGGAGCGAGTTTGCCCAGCGACAACAAACAATGGCCGAGAACGTCGCATAGGGAATAGCGCTTTAAAGAATAAGACGGAAGGCTTCATCGATGACGAAGGAAGAGAGGGCCGAGAAAGAGGCGCGGGAGAAAGCCGATTTTGAGAGGCACATGGAGCTACTACAAGCAACAGCGCCACCCTCGGATAGTAAGCTGCTAAAGTCAGTGGCTGCCGTTTCGCTTTCTCCAGCCGAGACTTTAGAACCAAGAGCCGCTTCCGTCGGTCCGAATGTGCCTACTGGGGCACCAGAGGAGGAGCCGCCTGTCGTGCCTGTTCAAGACGCCCCGGAGGTTCTTAGTCCGTCTCAGCGCTCAGCTGCTCGCCTGTACGCTTCAGATGATCCTAGACTCGAAAGCCTCCTGGACGCGATCGCACAGCAGGTTAAGGCACGGCGGCGCCCCCAATCGGGACCAGTCCGGAGGGTGCTGGTCACAGTTGACAGCGATGTTTTTTCCCGGATCTCGCACGTCTCACACGCACGACGAATGAATAAGATCGAGGTCTTAAGTTACCTCTTAGCCCGCTATTTGCCCGAAGCAGGCCCGACCGATCCACCGGCCTGGATCATGCAGGAACGGCCTGAAGAGGTTATCAATTGCTTTCATCTGGTCTATCTCGAGGACGCGGAAATCGCCGAGCGCTTCAGCTGGCTTGAGCATAAATTCGGCCTCTTAAAGGTTGATATTGTCGCGGCGATCGTCACCCGCTATTTGCCGAGCGCGCCTTTTGTCGTACCTCCCAAGCGCCGTCCGCGGCGCAAGCGCCTGTAGTTAAAGATAGCTCCCATAGTCTCGGCATGCAGTGCGACCGCTTGATGCATAAGGGGTTCCCGCTTAGCAGGTTCCATTACCAGTTCCGGGCGAGCTACCGATCATGTACCGGGCCGTAGTTCTGCGTTAAAAGTGCCGCGGGGCAAGTAAGCCCATCGTCCAGCAAGGTGGCCGCAAAAGGCGCAGAATCGCTCTTACTTCCGCGTTTCAGCTGCCCCCCGAGCAAAGTTTCGCTTCCATTCTGCTAGAGCGAGCTGAGCACGCTGCCGGTCCTCTTCGGTGAACTCCGGCTCCGGGGAAGGCGGAATCTTTGGCTTGACCTTTTTGGCGGGGACGTGGCGTACCGGCAGTTTGTAGTCGTCCCGCAAGGCCGCCAGCAAAAAACGGGCCACATTCTCGCGTGGCTGGAGTTCAGTCACGGCGATCTTTTCCCGGACGTACTCCAGGCCGTTCTTCGCGATGTAGCCGTGAATCTTGCTCACCTGTTCATCATTGAGCTGGTAAGTACTCTTGACGTATTCGACGATATTGGCCGCTTCATTCTGGGAGTCGTCTGGCGACTGATTCTCCAGGCAAAGTTCGGGCTGTGCACGAAACTCAGCTTCCATCAAAGCAGGTTGGGCACCCTCTTTGATGGAAATACTGAACAGGATTGCGCAAATGATCTTCGTTCCCGGCTGCTTAATCTCTTGGAAAGCTATTGTAATATCGGTCTTTTTGTTAATCTCACGGACGGCTGGCTGTAGAGCGACTTTCTTGAAGTCGTTGTACCGTTTTAGACTCTGCTTGATCACCTGGCCTTCAGCGTCGACTTCGCTCGTACCTAGAAAGTAGCGCAGGTCTTCGACCGAGACGCGCTGAGGTCTGCGCATGAACTCACGGCTCTTGGCCCATTGATAGAGCCGGATCGCGTAGCCAGAATCGAGATTTAGTGCATGGAGAGTATGGTAAGCGAAAAAATTCCGGTGTAAGCCGAGTAAATAGGGCCTGAGCTTTGGATCAAAGGAGAATGTGATCGACTTTTCGTTGGGGTTCTTTTCAATGGAACTGATCCAGTGGCAGATTAAACCTCGGGGCTCTTTCTCGCCCGGAGCCGGTGGCTGGGTAATCGAAACGAATCTGCCCATGAATTGCTTTGCCGCATCGATAAATTCCGTGAAAACCACGTCACCAGGATCTCCCGAGGCCAGTTTGGCGAAGTCACGCAAGTACAGCTTTATGTCAATGAATGCGTCAGAGCGATGGTCCAGCTCTGCCAGAAGCCGAATGAGCAGCTTTTGAGCTCTAACTGAAAGACGGTATCTAGCCTCGGCAAGTGCGTTATGCTGGACGACCACCTTTTTTGGCGCTCGCGCCGGAATCAGTTGCACCGTCTTTGTTTCTTCCATTTACAAAAGCGAGGTCTTAGCACAAATATCGCAATTTCGTAAACTCCAAAGTTTAAGCTACTTATACGTACGCCCAACCGGATAAACCTCGTTTTGCTCTATTAGTCCGTGTTCTATTTCACAACGAATTTCGATCCGGATAAACCTCGTTTTATCCCTGGGGCCGGTAGGTGGCGCGAGCTCCTAGCTCCAGTCTCAAAGCCGGTCTATGGTTCCCATCGGGTATGCGGGCTGCCGCTCCGGATAAACCTCGCATTGAGGAGTGCTCTAGGAGCATGCCGGCCGACCCGGGTAAACCTCGTTTTTGCCCGTTTCTAACGCGCGAAAAATATTTTGAGGGACTTTTTGCGCAAGGAAAGTTGGGCGCAGCACACGTTGAGTGAGTTCAATCCCGCCGGTGAGCCGCCGCGCAGAGTGGGCTGGAGCCAAAAACGAGGTTTATCCGGAAGGGAGCAAGCTGCCCGGCTAACACCAGGAGTGTTTGGGAATAGCCTCAACCAGGAAACACTCTGGCCGAAAAACGAGGTTTATCCGGTCTGCAGGCCGCAGTTTTCGTGTCAGTAACGCTTGACTGGCGCCCCGGATAAACCTCGTTTTGACCCGGGAAAACGTCGTTTTGACACAAATAAGGTCTCTCCGAGAGATCGGATAAACCTCGTTTTGTGGTTTGGTTTGCGCGTTTTCTCGCCTGTACTGTCGCACTGGAGTGGGTCTTCCAACACCGTGGGAAAACCTCGCTTTCCGGGGCGATTGCCACCGGTCCAGCCCTGGATAAACCTCGCTTTTGGGAGCCACTTGCGGGACCGGGGCGCAAAAAAAAGCGAAAAATCAGCGTTCGATCGGCTCTGGGCGGCGAGAGTCCCTTCTTGGGCCACTAGCGAGTGCTTTCAGCCTCACAAGAGATTCTGGATAAAGCTCGTTTTTGCGACGGTCGGCGGTCGGGAAAACCTCGGGTTTAGCCGGGAGAAGCTCGTTTTCTGGCCTCCTTCCGCCCGGAACAACCTCGTTTTTATTCGGGGAAAGCTCGTTTTGACTCATCCAAAGCGAGGTTTCCCCGGACGGACGCCGTAACGTTACAAATCTCCATAAATGGTTAGCCATGAAGTCGTTGTGTCCGTATTCCGAAGCTCCAACCACTCGATCAACATGCGGTGGCAACGTTCCTGCTTAAAACAAATAAAATGTTATTAGAAAACGATGAAGAGTACGATCTTCGTCGTTTTTCTTCTGGATAGACATCGTTATTGGATTCCTGCGGAGCGAGAAAAACCACCTTGGGGTAGGGGAAGCCAAAGACAAGAGACCGAGGAAGGGAACCTGGCTGCGAAGGGAGAAGCGAATCTCCCCAGCTTCGCGGCCAGAACAGCAGCCCCTTTTTGGCCATATATTGTGTAATAAAATATCAAATATACTGTGTTTCAAAGTTTTCGTAGTCTTTGCTAGTTTTGATCACGTCTATGTACAAATATGCTTTTCTCGGAGACCCAGCCCGTAAAGGTACGGAAACCGAAGGTTCCGGACGGGTCGCTTCAGCCAACGCCAAACATCGCGAACCACGGGCGTATCGGAGAGTAAATCGGTATCGGAGTCTCTTAGAGGATAAAAGCTTCTCACTGACCATCAGAGCACATGACGGCTCTACGTTGTTGGAGACCCGTGTCGAGTATATTCGTCAAGCGTTTCAAACGCTGATAGACTGGTCGATCGGCGAGAGAGGTCGGGATGTATGCGCGGTTATCACTGGACCAAATGGGTTTTACACTAACCACCAAATCAAGGCCTTACCAGACTTTGACTGGATAGAAAGCGAGCAGACTTGAGAACAAGGGTCCAGCTTTCAATTTAGAGGTTTAATCGGCGGACCAATCGCCGACTAGGACGGGTCGGCTTAGGATTTGCGAGTTGTTGAACCGAACGGGTGGAGCGGAACTTCAGCAGGTTCCGAGAATGGCAGTTTCGCCTTTAGGTTGCGGCGCTTGCACAAGAAGCGTTGCAAAACGCTCTAGGTGATTGATCTGGTTCCTCCTGTTTGAAACCTTTGAGGCAATGAAACGCGGCGAGTAGGCCAGCGGTTTTTCTTCTGGATAAACATCGTTATCGGGCTCCTGCGAAGGCAGAAAATCCGCTTCAATATTGCTATTAAGGTAGACGCGGCAGTTGTGAAACTGCCGGTCGCTGTTGGTCCGCTCAGGAACAAAGTCTGGTCTTATCCGGCATCCCTGATCGCATTTGGATTTTCTACCTTCCATTAGGCGAAGAAAGCCCGGCGTTCCTGGCAGAACTCGGGCTTTAGAGCATGGTGCACGGACTTATTCCCGTGATCAAGCCTGCGAAATGGTGAGAGATACGGCACGCGTGCTCGGCTATAGCCCCATCGGCGTGTACCTCGTGAAAATCCTCGAGGCAGCTCACATAGGCACGAGCCCTTCCAACTTGGACTTGACGCTTACACCGCAAGGTGTCGTCGGCGGCCACCAAATCTTGGTGGCGACGCATCCCGCCCGCGCCTACGCTGACAGCTTACTTGCATTCAACGTGAACCGAGACAACGCGATGACGTCAGGACACGCGTTGATTTGTGTGTCAGGGCATTTGGAACCGCTTTAGGAAGTCCCGAAGAATAACTTTAATTCGCTACGAGCCGCGTTTGAGGGAAAGATTAGGGCGTAAGTCGATCTGCCAAAGCGGTAGCAGACGCCTTCTCTTCGATCTTTGGTTTAACTGTAGCCCGCCATCGCAACGTGCTGTTCTCATTCCCGGCACTTGGGATGCGAAGACTGCCCTGGCTTCACCGGAGAAGCTAAAGAAGTTCGAGGCCCGGTACCTCGCTCCGAGGGATGAAACCGGTGCTAACCCAACTTGCGCGTTTTTGAGATCCGATCTTGATTTCATGCGGGTTGGCGGACGCATTCAGTGACTATTTTGGATCCATTGCTTGGTGGGTGAGAGGATGCGTTGCGGGATGCGTAGCACCCGGTAA
>JBAUZZ010000209.1:0-3091 GCA_049585495.1 Chthoniobacterales bacterium
GATCACCTCCCGGTCGCGAGCCAAGCCATCCGTCACCGTTGGGTCCCAATAATCCATGGTGCCGATGTAGTGCTGGCCAAAGACGAGCGGCACTCCTCCGGTCCTGCCGAAGCGGCGATAGGCGAAGCGGATGCTGTTGGCCTCGACGAACTGTGTCGGCGCGGTCTGGTGTGTGTAGTTACTCATAATAAATCTCCTTGTGGCGGTAGTCCTGGAATTACTCAGCCGGCACCGGATCGGGTACCGAGCGCCCCCACAATTTCTCCGTTCACCTTAATGGGAAACCCTCCATACCGTTGTGCATGAGACTCAACATTCCTGCCGAATCACACGCGTCCGGTGCCGCGCGAGGCTCGCTGTGAGGTTGTCGCATCATTGTGCGGTGTAGCCGCCGTCGACCATCAGGCTGTGGCCGGTCACGAACGACGCCTTGCTGGACGAAAGCCAGATGGCCGCCTCGGCCATGTCCTCAGGCTTGCCAATGCGTCCGATGGGGTGCATTGCGCTCATCTGCGCACGGAACTCAGGCTTATCGCCGGCAAAACGCTGATACATGTCGGTGTCGACCACCCCCGGTAGGATGGCGTTGACGCGGATGCCTTGTTTGCCGAACTCCACGGCGGCCGACTTCGTCAGGCCGATGACGGCATGCTTGCTGGCAATGTAGATTTCATTGCCCGGTACGCCGATCACTCCGAACACCGAAGCAGTATTCACAATGGAGCCGCCGCCCGTCTTGAGCATGGCTGGGATTTCGTACTTCATGCAAAGCCACACGCCCTTCGCGTTGATGTCCACGACCTGATCGAAAGTCTCCTCGTCTTGCTCGAGGAACGGAAGCGGCACTTGCTCGATCCCGGCGTTGTTGAAGGCGACGTCGAGCCGGCCTAACTTTTGCAGAGTGCGTTCTACAAGTTCCTTCACCTGGACCGCCTTCGAGACGTCGGTCTTTACGAAGATTCCTTCACCACCCTGGGCCTGCAGGAGCCGCACTGTTTCTTCCCCTTCCGTAGCTCGTCTGCCGGCCACAACGACCTTCGCGCCTTCCCTTGCATAGGCGATGGCGGCTGCCCGGCCGATTCCGGAGGTCGCGCCCGTCACAATCGCCACTTTGTCTTGAAACTCGTTCATGATAGTTCTCCCTTTTGGTGTCCATTGGTATTGCTCATATGTTTTGTTCCTTTTTGCTTGATAGGAAGAGCATGACACCTCCTCTAGTCGCCAGCTATTGGCCAAACGGTCCGACTTTTGCAGTGCCGAGGAACTGGTCCAATGCAGTCCTTTGGAAGGGGTCGAATTCGGTAAGCACCCAAGACTCTAACGGCTGAGATTGACGGAGTAGAGACTCCAGATTCAGCCGCTGCGAAGGAATATCTATCGTGCTAATCTGGTTGGAACAAAACGATCAGATCCGCGCCTCGCCCATGTCGACACGGTAATCGTCACACCAAGACACACCAAGCACAAGTCCGATGATGCCGACTGACACGCCTGGGCTGATGTGGACCCATTCGCTGCCGATCATTTTCGCGCCAGAAAACACGAGCACGGCGGCGAGGCCGTGCCGCAAGTACCGCAGCCGGTCGAGCGAATCAGACAGCACGAAATACAGCGAGTGGAGCCCAAGCATCGCCATGACATTCGAGCTTTAGACGATGAGCGGATTCCGAGTCACGGCTAACACCGCAGGGGAGTTCAACATGATCTCCCCGCTTGTCGTAATCCAAGCCTTCGCTCCTCTTTTGGGAATGGATAAGAAGAGGCAGGGTCCCATCGGCCACATCGTGAACATCAGCTCTACTGCTTGCGCACAGAACCGGATACACGAAATCCTTTTGAAATAAGCACCTTTGTGGTTCCTTTAGCCGATTCCGGTGGAGACACCGGTCACCACGACATCTTTGCTGTTCGCCATTTCAGTCTTCTTCTTTCAGGCCAGGCGGAGGCCGCCATCAATGATTGATTCCGTGCCGATGATGTAGCTCGATTCTTCGGACAACAAGAACCTCACGAGTTGGGCAACTTCGTCAGCCGTGCCGATGCGTTTCAAAAGCGATTTGGCCGCAAACATCTCCCGATGGGTCTTTTGCTGCTCTCCGGGCAGGCCAAGTTTGTTGAGAATGGGTGTTTCGACCATACCGGGACTACCAAAACCGCGCTGGGATTGCCGAGGAGCAGCAACAGCGACTGGAGTTGAAAAAAAGGGCCGCGCACATTGATGTTGAAGCCGTTATCGAAGTTTTGCGGCGATTCCGATTCAAACGGGGTAATCGTGGCAATGCCGGCATTGAGGAACACGCCGTCAAGGTGGTCAACGTGCTTTTTGACTTCGCCTCCGAGCGACTGGGCGGCGCTGAGCGATCCGGAGTCGGACTTGATAACAATGACGCCGGGCAGTTCGCGTTGAACGGCGGCGAGTGTCTCCGGGTTGCGTCCCGTGACGATGATCTTTGCGCCTTCAGCACTCAGGAGTTTGGCGGTGGCCAGGCCAATGCCGGTCGTGCCGCCGGTGATGAGGATGGTTTGATTTTTCATAATCAAGTTGATGACGTCGTTTGCCGGCAAAAGTGGCCTTGGCATTCATTCAGTTTGCCTTTCGTGTAACGGGCTGGCGTCGTCGACGCTATTTGGAGAACACGTCCACTTTGGCTTCTGAGGCCCACCCCTCTTCGTAGAGCGCCGTCATGCGGACGAGGGCCCGAAAGTATTGAAATTTCCACACACCGTCGACCTTGACAAAGTCGTCGTCGTAGAAGGCCGCGAGCCAGACCGGGATGTTCCCTTTACGGAAGGTGAACGGTCCCAGGAAAGTCCAGCGCCCGTGCGCTGCGTTGCCATTCACCTCGATGCGAGGATTGAAGACGTTGTGTTGTGAGAAGCTGATGCGCTCAGCGAAGCCCTTGGCCAGCTTCCGAATGTCCGCGTGCCCTTGCGCCCACCAGAGCCCTTTTCCTTCCCAAATGCCGTCCTCGGCGAAAATCGCCACCATTCGATCCGGATTATGGGCGTCATCGCAAATGTCACAGTATTCGGCTTTCAGCCTCTTGATCGCTTCAATGTCCTGGAGGACCGTGAGGCGTTTTTCCAGTTC
>JBAUZZ010000210.1:0-6474 GCA_049585495.1 Chthoniobacterales bacterium
GTCGCAAGCAGCTGGCTTCATTGGGAAAGATTCGCACCACATGCGTGCGACGCTTCAATTCCTTGGCCGGAACCGACGAAGCGGCAGCACCAGGGCCTCAGCTTCGAGAGCCGATTCGATCTCTTGCAAAACTTCTAAAATAAGACTTTCTAATACTTGGCTAACCTTCCCTGGCGCTTGACCTGGCAGAGGATCGCCCTAACTTAGCCGCTATTTCATGTCCTCCCTGTGCCCCATAGACTCGCGCGACAGTGAAGTCACCTTCAGGTCGCCCCGGAATGAATATTTTTGATCTACCTCCGGTAAATGCAGCGCTCAATGGACTGAGCACTTGCTTCCTGGTTGCCGGCTGGGCAGCCATCGTGCGAGACCGAAAACGGCTCCACATCACCTGCATGGTAACGGCTCTCGTCTGCTCGACCGCTTTTCTCGCGTGCTACCTCTCCTATCACTTTGGATTGGTGCATGCCGTCGGTGAGGGTTCGATAAAATTCACTACGAGTGGATGGATCCGGCCAGTTTATTATCTCCTCTTATTTACCCATCTGGTTCTCGCGTTCACTATCTTACCGCTCGTCGCCATGACGGTGATCCCGGCTCTGCGTGCGCGGTTCGACCGACACCGCAAAATGGGTAAGTTTACGCTGCCGATCTGGCTTTATGTGTCCGTAACCGGAGTTCTTGTCTACTTCATGCTGTATCAATGGTTTCCTTCGACCCACTTCGACGAGCTAAAGAAAAAGTACGAGTTGAGGGAGCGGAGTTAAGGTGATCATGCGTTTTCGCCCTGCTGAAGATCTGCTCTTCCTGAGTTTCGCCTCGGCAGGATTTCGCCCTAACGAGATTTGGCCCCATCGTAGAATCGGGTCACATGAAGTTCGCCCTACCGATGGCCTCCCAAAACGCCGATACGCCGATACGCCGATACGCCGATACGGCAACCTTTTCGCACCGCTTTTTATGCTGGCCGCCCTGCTCCTTACCTCATGCAACCGGCCCAAAATTGAGGTCTACCGGATTCCCAAAGAAAACATTCAGGTGGCGACAGAATCTAACTCTGATGCCGTTGTCGCACCACCGCCGCCGTCCTCGCCGGTCAACTGGACAAAGCCGGAGGGCTGGGAGGAGCAACCTCTGAGCGAAATGCGGCAAGGGAGCTTCAGAGCGAACGGACCGAACGGCGCAGCAGTCGATATTTCAGTCATCTCGTTTCCTGGCGAAGCTGGCGGAGTTGAGTCGAATATTAACCGGTGGCGTGGTCAGGTTCAGTTGCCGCCGCTGGCGGCTGAAGAGATTGAAAAGGCCACGCAGCACACCACGGTGGATGGAAAACAGGTGTTGCTCGTGGATATTCAGACTCCGGACGGCGCAACAAAATCGGCCCGCATCCTGGGAGCAATTTTGCAGACGGCGGACCGGTCCTGGTTTGTGAAGATGACCGGTGATCCGAACCTTCTCGAGGCAGAGAAACCGAAGTTTTTGGAGTTTGTACAGTCGTTTCGGTTTGGAAATGCGCCTCCAGCCGCCGGGGAAGACGTGGTGCCCAAGAAAGTCAAATCGACCAATGACAAGCAATGATCAATAAGCTCGCGAAACTGTTCAAACCGATCGCTTCGCTGAAGCTGACCATATTTTGTCTGGCCTGCGCTCTGGTATTGATCTGCGTTGGAACGCTCGATCAGGTCAACATTGGAATTTTCGAGGCGCAGAACCGTTACTTCAAAAGTTTCTTTCTTTACTTTCATCCGCCCGGAACCGATTTGAAAATCCCCTGGTTTTTCGGTGGGTACACCATTGGCGGCGTACTTCTTATCAATCTCATCGCGGCCCATGTGTCCCGCTTCAAGTTCACCTGGAGGAAATTGGGTATCATCGTTCTGCACAGCGGCCTGATCTTGCTCCTGATCGGTCAGCTGTTGACCAGCCTTTTCCAAGTGGAAAGCCAGATGCGTCTTGACCAGGGCGAGTCCAAGAACTATTCGGAGAGTTTCTATCACGACGAACTAGCCATCATTGATACTTCGGCGCCGGATTCGGATCAGGTCATCTCAATCCCGGATTCAGAACTCAGGAGAGGAAATCGGATAAATCTCCCTCTTGATTCTCTAGAGGTTACGCTGAGCGACTACTATTCCAACTCCGCCTTGATTCAGATGAGCCAATTACCATCGCCGGACTATCCGCACCTGAAGCTCGGACCGATGGCAGTCGCTGTTAGAGTCGCAAAGACCTATAAACAGGACGAGCGAAACATGCCGACCGCTTCGGTATCAATCTTTCAAAATGGGCGCAGCGTTGGCTCCTGGAATCTGGCGAGTGGATTCCCCAAACCGGCGAGCTTCCAGGCTGGCGGCAAGTCTTATCAAATCGTTCTTCGCCCGAAGCGGTATTACAAAACCTTCTTTGTCCGGCTTGACGAATTTCGACATGATCGCTACGCCGGAACCGATATCGCGAAAAATTTCTCGAGCCGTGTCCGTTTGATTGACCAGAGCAATCATGAGGATCGAGAATCGCTGATTTTCATGAATCATCCGCTGCGTTATGCGGGTCTGACGTTTTACCAGGCGGGCTTCGACAACAACGATCATACCACCGTCTTGCAGGTGGTGAAGAATCCTAGCTGGCTCATCCCGTATTTTTCCTGCGCACTGATGGTGTTCGGATTGATCGTCCAGTTTGGTATGCATCTGATAAGTTTTGTTAAACGACGAGTGATCCCATGAAGAAGTTTGTGCCTTGGGTCATCAGCCTCGTGTTCGTGCTTTGGGTCGTTGCAAAGATGGTACCACCTAAGCCCGCACCCGGTTTTGATTTGGCCGGATTCAGCCGACTTCCGGTGTTGGTCGATGGCCGCGTGATGCCGATCGATTCTCTGGCGCGCATCTCCCTTTCCATTATTCGGGGACGGCAGACCTACGAAGCCGCGGACGGCAAACAGGCGCCTGCGGCTCGATGGCTTCTGGAAGTACTGATGGTCCCGGAGCACGCGGATGGTCTGCGAGTTTTCCATATCGAAAATCCAGAGGTCCTTGATCTCTTTGGGTGGGGGGATCGAAAAGAGAAAAAATATTTCACTTTCGCTGAGCTCGCGGCGTTCCGCGATGAGATCCAGAAACAATCAGGTCTGGCCGAACAAACCGAGCCCGAGGTACGAAACACTTTTCAACGCGAGATCATGAAGCTCAAGAACGCGATGCTCCTCTATCTGAGGCTGAAGAACAGTATCCAGGTCGAGGGTTCGCCCGACTTCGGACGGGAAGTTCAGGTCTTCGAACGATTGATCCAGCCGGGAATGCAAGCGATACGCGATCGAGATGCCGGTCGCGAGTTCAACTCCCAGGACTTCGAGAATATTCTCCTCTTCACGCAACGATATCAGAACGTCGTTCAGGCCAGATACGTTTACGCTTTCCCGAACCCAGCGCCGAAAGGGCCGGACGAACGGTGGCAACCTCTGGGCGAGGCACTCCTCGGAGCTATAAGCAACGGACAGGTTTCGTACCCGGTCCGGGCTTACTCGCAGATGGTTTCTGCTTATCGAAACGGTGACGAAGCGGGATTCAATCAGGCCGTCCGAGAATACAGCCAATATCTCTCGAAAACCATCCCCGGGGAGCTGGCGCGTCCGAAGGTCGAGGTCCTCTTTAATCAGACCGCGCCCTTTCTTCAGGCGATGGTTCTATATATTCTGGGCTTTCTCTTCGCCACGCTCTCCTGGCTGGTCTGGCCCAAGACACTCGGCAAGACCGGGATCATCCTGCTGGCCGTCGCTTTTGTGCTTCACACGTTTGGCTTAGTGACGCGCATGTATTTGCAGGGGCGCCCTCCAGTGACGAATCTCTACAGTTCCGCGATTTTCATCGGTTGGGCGGCTGTCCTGGTCTGTCTAATATTAGAGCGGTTTTATCGAAACGGTATTGGCAGCGTATGCGCTTCGACGATCGGCTTCGTCACTCTTCTAATCGCCTACAACCTCCAACTGGATGGCGACACACTTGAGATGCTGCGCGCAGTTCTCGACACGAACGTTTGGCTGGCAACGCACGTCGTTTGTATCACGCTAGGAATGTCGGGGACATTCCTAGCCGGGCTCTTGGGTATCGTTTACATCTTTCGTGGTTTATTCACGACCGCCTTTAACGAAGATGTTTCCAAATCTCTTGGCCGCATGATCTACGGCGTTGTTTGTTTTGCCACGTTGTTCAGCCTGGTTGGAACCATTCTCGGCGGGATCTGGGCGGACCAATCCTGGGGTCGTTTCTGGGGCTGGGATCCGAAGGAAAATGCTGCTCTCGCGATCGTGTTGTGGAACGCCATCATCTTGCACGCCCGCTGGGGCGGGTATGCGCGGGAGCGAGGAACCGCGCTGTTGGCCGTCTTCGGGAATGTTGTTGCCAGTCTTTCCTGGTTCGGCGTCAACATGCTCGGGGTCGGGCTCCATTCTTATGGATTCATGGATCAAGCGTTTGGCGTGCTTATGGGGTTCGTTGGCAGCCAGCTAGTCATCATCGGTCTCGGGTTGGTGCCAACCAGATATTGGCGGGGTATCAGGGCGAGAGAAAAACCCGTCACACAGGCTGCGCATGCGGCCGCGGTGTAGCCGTTAGAAGCGTGAGAGGTGAAAGGTGAGAGGTGAAAGGCGTGTCCAGGTTCGCCTTTGAGATACTCATAGTCGAGCGCATCATCCAATGATGATCACGGAACTATGGCGCACTGCTCTCACTTCTCACTTCTCACTTCTCACTTCTCACCTCTTACCTCTTACCTCTCACGCTTCTGCCGACTTGATCTTTCCACTCGTTCAAGGTTTGCTGCGATCGTAACTCGGGCGGATGGCAGCGAAGGCAAAGATAGTGGTTGTCGGTAGCTCTAACACCGATCTGGTGGTTTTCTGCGACCGCCTTCCCCGACCAGGTGAGACCGTTCTCGGCGGGGAATTTCAGATGTTCGGCGGTGGGAAAGGAGCAAACCAGGCTGTCGCTGCGGCCCGGGCCGGTGGGTCGGTTACTTTCGTAGGTGCCTATGGAGCCGACACTTTCGGAACGGCTGCCCGGGAACGACTCGTCAAAGATCACATCAACGTCGACTACTTTCAGTGCGTCCAGGATACCCCTAGCGGGATCGCCCTGATTCTTGTTGACGGGGTCACACGGGATAACCTGATTGCAGTCGCGAAGTCGGCAAATGAGAGGGTCGACTCCGCCATGGTCTCTGCTGCTCGGAGTGTATTCAACGCTGCAGATATTGTGATATCCCAACTCGAGATCCGGGATGGCGCGATTGAAGCGATCGCTCGACTATGCTATGAGCTTGGCAAGCGATTCATCTTAAATCCAGCGCCGACCCGTAAGCTGCCCAGAAAAATTTTCGAAAGCTTGCATATTATTGTCGTAAACGAGCACGAAGCCCGAGACTTGAGCGGAGAACAGCAAATCCAAAATTGCATTTCCTGGCTGCATCAGCAGGGCTGCCAAAACGTCGTCGTTACCCTGGGGGCTCAGGGCGTGATGTTTTCGGAAGGAGAGGGCGCTCAGTTTGTGGCCGCGCCGCAGGTGAAGGCACTCGATACCACGGGGGCAGGCGACTGTTTCGTCGGATGGCTCGGCGTCTCGGTCGGGGAAGGTTTGCCTTTGATCGAGGCGGTGACTCGCGCTTGCCGGGCAGCGTCGCTAGCGGTTACGCGGCCCGGTGCTCAGGGCGGAATGCCGTACCGGGACGAGGTGAGCAGTGATTAGTGAGAGGTGAGAAGTGAGAAGTCAATTTCAATGCAAAAGCGGAGATACGATCACTTGCTGGCACCTGATTCCAAATAGCAGCCCTACCGATGTCCTACCGCACCACCGAGCCTCTCACCTCTCACTTCTCACATCATTCCGCCGTTCACCGCCCCGCGGCCAACAATTCCTCCAGCTGGTCCACGCAGATCTGCGACCAGGTCTCCAGCGTTTCCCGCTCGCCTCGCAGCTCGCCCGGTGTGAGGAACTCGATATTCGTAATCATGGGTTCCTTTTTCTCGGCCCTTGGGGCAGTCAACGCGAGCAGATGAACCACCCCCAGGTGCACCTGGCCAACTTCGTTTGAATCATCATTGAGGAGCGCGACAATCCGATTCGAGCGGGGCGCATCGATCTGGATTTCCTCTTCGATTTCGCGCTGAACGCCGGCCAAATAGGCGTCACGATCAAGAGCAAACAGGCCCTCGTCGCGGTCATTCATGTGTCCGCCAATTCCGATCGAGCCTTTCGCAATCAACCTTTGTTCGCCAGACTTCTTTCCCCGCTTGTAGCGCAGGACATGTCCTCCGCTGGTGAGAATTGCATACGGAATGATCTGCTTCAGACTCGGATCGGTCTCGGCAGTCGAGCGGGGAGCGAAGAAATTGTTTTCTCTCGCTAAGAGGGCCGGAAGATATCGATCAACCGCAAAATTCAGTCCTTGAAAAATGCCAATCGACTCGATCAATGCACGCCG
>JBAUZZ010000211.1:0-9609 GCA_049585495.1 Chthoniobacterales bacterium
TTCAAGCGCCATTCCGAGCAATTCCTGGAGCGCAGCGGCGCTTAGAAACCCATACGCATGCCGCGTTCCTGGGTCTGCGGCTCGCGCGGCCGCCAGCGCTGCTGCCTCCGAATGAGGGGCAGTATCGATCAGCACCAGTTATCTCGCCAAAGCCTCGACCGGCGGGGAGTCGTCTGATACTGCAAATCGCCTATCGTTGAGCATTGATCAGGCCTGTGGAATCAGACTCGACTCGGTTCTCGAAGCGCGGAAGCGAATGGCCGCGCAGTCAGGATGTTTAGAGGATCTGGTCCCGCTCGGTGCATTACACGCCGATCTTCGCAACTTCGACGAAGCGGACCGGATATATCAGCGTGCCATAAGGGAATACCGGGATTCCTCCCCGTTGCGGTGGCATGGGTTTGTTTTCACCTGGGAGTTTTGTGGGGAGAGTTAGTTCCCACTGCCCAGTTGATCCTGGCTGCACGCTGGTATGGGAAAGCTATCGAATATTTACCCTGTTATGTGAAGGCACGTGTGCATCTGGCGGAAATCTATTTGCAGTGCCAGTCCGCAAAGAATGCGGAAGACCTATTGATCCCGACACTTTCAAGCGGCGATCCTGAAGCGAGTTGGCGTCTCGCCGACGTGTTGGTCGCGACAGGGCGATTCGCCGAAGCGGAAAAACAAATGAAAGCCGCGCAATCCAGTTTCGACACCCTTCTGGGAAAATACTTGCTCGCGTTCGCGGACCACGGTGCGGAGTTCTACTCAGGGAGTGGCAACGACTTTAAGAGGGCCTTTGAACTTGCGAGCGTCAACTTGGCAAACCGTCCGACACTGCGCGCTTTCGAGCAGGGGTATGAGACCGCTGTCGCTGCCGGCCGACCGGGAAAGGCTGCAGAAATTCTTGGCGCCGCCAAAAAACGTTGGGGAACGACGAGTGCTTTCGAGCTCTCGCCGTTGGCCGAATGCCGCGTTTAATTTGCCAAATTGCATCCGGGACGGTGACATGATTATGCATAGAAGAACCTTCATTCAGGGAGCGGCATTCGTGCACCAAGCCACCGGATATAATTTGGATTAGGCTGCACTTGGAGCATCACCACGGCAACCAGTACGTCACCTGACGACCAACTTTCCGAAAATTCCTTGAGAAGTGGATAACCGGAGATGGCCAAAGGTCCTATTTTCTTCTCGACAATTTCCTGCATTCGTTCTGTGCGTTCGTTTCCACTAGGCATACTCCCTCGAATACGTCCATACGCTCCGGCTGCCTCAACTAGTTGCCGCCGGACAGAGCTGTCGACCTGATTCAACGCGTCGCCAGAGCGAAGCTCCTCAGTAGCAAGGTTTTCTCCGGTTGAGTGTGCGGACTTAAGAGGCTTTAGTTGTGCAATTACCTCGAACGCAAACGCGCTTGCGTGTATCGAGGCCAAGCGTTGACGAGCCGCATCGTCGAGGTCCCTTTTATTATTAAGTGTGTCGGAAATACCACGGACGACCAAAGCCTTAACCTGATTGGCGTGCGTAGCGGTCAAAAAACCTCGACCCTCCATTTCAACTGCTAGGGCGTCGCTGTAGGATTCTCTTATGAACTTGTAAACCTCCGATTCAGTCGATCCCACGACCTTCTCACCAGCAGCGATAGGCCCGACAAAAACATGGGGATTGGTGGTCGCGCCTCCTATAATCCGGTTGATCCAGCGCGATTTGTTCGCTTCAGTTCTAGATCGATGCACCATCGCGTGACTCGATTGTCCCACGTCTGGCCGAGGCCTAAAAACGCTTTCTGCTCTTCCGGATTCGTAGCCGTAGATTTTCGTTGCGGCAACCACATCACCAACTCTTACGTCTTTAATGCCACCGGCGACGCCAACGAAAAGAGCAATATCCGGTTCGAAGTACGAAATAGCACGCTCTGTTTCAAGCGCTGCATCATCGTTTCCGGCGCCTACCTCCAGGAGCAAAACTTCCCAGTTGCGATCCTCTGCAGCGAACCGGCCGATATGATAGACGGTGCCTTGTTTATGAACCTCCTCGCGAGAATCCATTAGATGGGCATTCACAGCGTTGAATTCAATAGGCAGGGCAGTAAGTATGACTGCACGATAGGTCGACACGGCTGCTTTAACGGCGGAATCCGCTAATGGAATTGATTTCCCTTGAATAATCGATAGGAGTTCGTCGATCCTTCCTCGGACGTGCCCTCCTCCATCCAAATTGCGTTCCAACAAGTGGGTCTTAATCTGTTCAAATCGCGTTACGTCTAGTTTCGATCGCTTGATAGAATCGGGGGACTCTTTAAGACGCACAAGAAAGGTCCGCACCGAGTAGTAGAGCGGCATGGTGGTGGTAGGCTGAGAGAAAGGTTCGCGCCGCAATCGCTCCCATTCCTCTTCTACATTCCGCTGCCAATCCTCGAACTTACTCGAAACTGTACCGTATTCCTGAAGCAGATACGCTAATATACGAGCAAGAACGTAATTATTGCGCAGACATTCACGAAATTGGTCTGGGCTTAGGTCTACTTCTTTATTCTCTACGCTGTTCTGGAGTTCTCTCACCATGTCCTTGCGCTGTTCAGACGTTCGTTCTTCGACGGGCAGCTGGCTGAACTCACTAAATTTTTGTTTCAGGACAGGGAAGCTAAGCATACTCGCGACCTCCTCACTTAAGCCGAAGAGAACCATAGTCTATTCTCATAAGTCGCTTTCGACAAGCTTTCGACTGTCTTGATGAGTTGATTCCGCTATTTCATCAGAGCACTGGAGGTAATAGGGTTCGAACGCTGCCTAGCTACTGATGCGCCAACGCCAGGCCTTAGCGAGCGCTGATCTATTCGTCCGGTCGGAGATCCCGCTAACAGCGCAGGCCATCTCCTCGGTAAGGTCCTTGGCGAGGTTCTGGCAAATCTCGTTTGCAAGCTCTGGACAGTAGGCTCCTTGGTTAGGGAGGTCGCTCAGCAGTCAAATCGGCGATCGAGTATTTCCCGGCTCATGGCGCAGGCTCGGGTCTTGCCAAAGTGAAACCGGCGGGCTCGCGCCTGACCCGCAGTAAAGCAGAACGTCTAGCGCAGAACCTCCAATGGAGGCCAGCGGCGACCAGGAATGCCGTACCCACCAAACTAGCGACGATGCCGCCAACTATCGCAAAGGAAATGGCGCCGGAGAGACCGTCCAGCTCTGCCTGATGCCGATTGACGATGATCAGCGTCCCAAAGACCTAAAAGCCGAGAGCCAGGCCGATTAAGCTCATTTCGGTCGCGGTCCTCTGAAGGTTCTGTCGGCTGAGCAACCAGTCGGTCTTTTCGACTTTCGACTCTGATGCTCGGGTAAACCTGAGGCTGAAATTGGCGGCGGCGTCCATGGGGTTGGTCTTTTTTTTTGAGAGGCGGCTGCTGATTTTTCAGCCTTGCTATGCTCTACAAATCGATTTGGATGCTGGGAGTGTCAGGGTGTGACGAAAAAAGTGAAAAAATCTTCCTGATCCGCTAGTATTCGCCTACGAAGGCAGTCTCCGATGAGAGCGAGCGACAGCTCAGTGGGAGGGAGCGTCTAATCTAACTATTTCCGCCTAGTCGTCGCGAGAGGCCCCGTGTACGATTCGACAGCATGGATCTGTTTCGCGTTGCAGTGGTACAGGCAGGTTCTGTGGCATTCGACCGGGAGCGCAGCACGGCGAAAGCCCTGGACCTGACAGGTCAAGCAATCCGGGATGGAGCGCGGCTGGTCGTGTTCCCCGAGGCATTCATTTCCGGGTATCCCAAGGGGCCGACTTCGGAGCCTGCGTTGGGATGCGATCTCCTGAAGGGCGGAAGTGGTTCCGCACCTATTTCGAGAGTGCTATCACAATACCCGGACCTGAAGTGGACGCACTAGCATCAGTGACGCGGGAGGCAGGCGCATATCTTGTCATAGGCGTCATCGAGCGCGATGGCGGCACGCTGTACTGCACGGTGCTATTTCTCGGCCCGGGCGGATTGCTCGGCAAACACCGCAAGTTAATGCCCACCGCCGTAGAGCGGATCATATGGGGCTTTGGCGATGGCTCTACCCTACCAGTTTTCGACACACCCGGCGGTAAAATGGGCGCTGTCATCTGCTGGGAAAATTACATGCCGCTGCTGCGTGCAGCTATGTATGCCAAGGGCATCCAGATTTACTGCGCCCCTACGGCCGACGACCGCGAGACCTGGATGCCGACCATGCGACATATCGCGCTCGAAGGCCGGTGCTTTGTACTCTCGGCCTGCCAGTATATCCGTCGCAGCGATTTTCCCGCGGATTACCCGGCGATCCAGGGAGACGATCCGCAGACCGAGCTGATGCGCGGGGGCAGCGTGATTGTTAGTCCGCTGGGTCGCGTGCTGGCGGGGCCAGATTTTTCGGGAGAGAAGATCCTTACTGCCGATCTCGACCCCGGCGAGATTGCAGAAGGGAAGTTCGACCTGGACGTGACCGGGCACTACTCGCGTCCGGATGTTTTCCGGCTAGAAGTCAATGAGAAACCAGGCTTTTAGATGGCGTCTGCCCAGACTCTGCAATACCTGTGAACACCAGACTAGGCCCTGTCCAGCGTTTCCTGCGGTCCACGGCCAGGCGACGCTTCTCCGCGTTGCAATGTTCTACCAATCGACCCAGCCCGGGACTGTAAGCGCCTACGAAAAGAGTGAAAAATCTTAGCTGTTCCGTTACTGTTCAGCTCAAAGTGGGTTTCCGATGAGACTGGGCTACAGCTCAATGGGAGGTGACAGACACCAAGTCTCCAAGATTGAGGGAGAAAATCGTGCGGTAATCGCCACTGCAGGAGAGCTAAAGCCGTGAAAGCGGAATCCGGAGGACCTCAGGAGGAATCCGGCAGGGAGGTGGGGTCAGTCCAACAGGAAGAACGCACGTGCCCGGTCTGCGGCACCAATTTCTACGCCACCGCCGATAGCGGATTCTGTCCAGTTTGTATCCTGCGTGGAGCTACCGGTGGGGAATCTGCAACAACCGGGGAATCGGATTCAGCATTTGAGTCAGCAGTCAGCCCTGGGGACACGGAAGGTACGCCGCGGGTTCGGCAATTCGAGCACTATGAAGTGATGTTGGATGCGGACGGCAAACCGGTCGAGTTGGGTCGTGGGGCAATGGGCATCACCTACAAAGCGTTCGATCTCGATCTTCGCTGTCCGGTGACCCTGAAGGTCATTAGCGAACGGTATCTGAGTGACGAATCGGCCCGGCTTCGTTTCTTGCGCGAGGCACGTGCCGCTGCCAGCGTCCGACATCCGAACGTTGCCTCGGTCTTCCACCTGGGTAGAACCGGAAGCAGCTATTTCTATGCGATGGAGTTCGTGGAGGGAGAGACCCTTGAACAGCTCATCAGACGCTCGGGACAGGTCGAAGTGAAGTTAGTGTTGGAAATTGTGACGCAAGTGGCCGCCGGTTTGGCTGCCATACACGAACAGAACCTCGTTCACCGCGATATCAAGCCGAGTAACATCATGGTCCGTCTGATGGATGACGGCACTCTCAGGGCCAAAATCATCGATCTCGGGTTGGCGAAGTCGCTCGATGAGCCGGGCGCTCAAACCGCGATTTCGACGCCTGGGGCTTTCGCTGGAACACCGGAGTTCGCCAGTCCTGAGCAGTTCGCTGGAATCAGTGCGGACATACGGTCAGATCTGTATTCACTTGGTATCACGCTCTGGGAGATGGTGACGGGGAAAACGCCATTCCGGGGCACTCCCGGCGAGGTGATGTACAAGCATCAGCACTCGCCGTTGCCGCTGGAAGAACTCGAAGGTGTCCCACAGCCACTCGCCGTTCTACTTGAGACGCTCCTTGAAAAAGACCCCGGGCAGCGCTTTCAAAATCCGGACGACCTTCTCAAGGCAATACTGACGATAACCGGTCGAATCGAGGCGGGGCGAAGAATCACCGAGAGGCCTTGGATCAGATTCCGCCTACAGCTACGCCCCCCCGAACTCGTAGGCTACCGTCAAAACCGGGACCCAAGAAAATTTCAGTTGCGAAGTTACCCGTTACGGGAAGTGATCTGTTTGGTCGGGAGGAGGACATCGCCTTTCTCGATCGTGCCTGGGCAAACAAGGATGTCAATGTCGCTACAATCGTTGCCTGGGCCGGTGTCGGGAAGTCTACGCTCGTCAATCATTGGCTGCGACGAATGGCGGCTGAACACTATCGTTCTGCTGAGCTGGTTTTTGGCTGGTCTTTTTACAGACAGGGCACCAGTGGAGGCACGTCGTCTGCAGATGAATTTCTTGACGCCGCTCTTCACTGGTTTGGGGATCCAGATCAACGGGTCGGAACGGCGTGGGAGAAGGGCGAAAGGTTGGCGAAGCTCGTCGCACATCGTCGAACATTATTGGTTCTGGATGGCCTGGAGCCCCTCCAAAATCCGCCTGGTCCACAGGAAGGACGGTTGCGTGAGCCTTCCCTCCAGGCGCTCTTGCGCGAGCTTGCTGCCTTCAATACTGGACTTTGCGTGATTACCACGCGGATGCCGGTCGCTGATATCGCAGATCACGAGCGCACGTCAGCTCTGCGTCGTGACCTGGAACAACTATCCAGCGATGCAGGAGCGAAGCTGCTACGAGCACTATCTGTAAAAGGAGATGAGACGGAGCTGCAGAATGCCAGCGACGAGTTCAACGGCCATTGTCTCGCGCTAACGCTTTTGGGTAGCTATCTCACCGACGCGTACAATGGAGACATTGGTTACCGTAGCGATGTGTCGGGACACTTTGGTCACGACGTACGACAGGGAGCCCATGCCCGAAAAGTAATGGAGTCTTACCAGATCTGGTTTGGTGAAGGTCCTGAGCTGTCAGTTCTGCGCATGTTAGGTCTCTTTGATCGCCCGGCTGACGAAAAAGCGTTCGAAATCCTGCTAAGGCCACCTGTGATTCCTAGTCTTACAGAGTCACTATCTAATTTGAACCCGACCGCGTGGCGCACTATTCTTGCCAAGCTAAGAAGAGCACGACTTCTCGCCCCAGAAGACCCGCACGACCCCGGCCACCTGGATACGCATCCTCTCGTTCGTGAGTACTTTGGCGAACAGCTTCGGAGTGAACGAAGCGAGGCTTGGCTGGAATGCAATCGGCGGCTCTATAACTATTATCGAACGCTCACGCCACAGCTGCCGGATAGCTTCAGGGAAATGGAGCCACTTTTCTTAGCAGTAATCTGTGGCTGCAATGCCGGATTGTTTCGCGAAGCGCTGCACGAAGTCTACATTCCGCGGATTCAGCGGGGAGATTCCTCCTTTGCTGCTAACGTTCTCGGAGCAAGAGGAGCATTGCTCTTGGTGCTAGCTCACTTTTTCGAACAGGGACGCTGGGGCTCGCCGGTTGAGACGACCGTTGAAGGGCAGAATCTCACTGCGGAAGATCAGCTCTTCATTCTTATGCAGGCGGGGTCATATCTGACGGCCACGCGAGGAATGGCCTCACCAGAGGCCCGAATGTGTTATGAACGGGCCGAGCCCTTGTGTCACTCGCTTGGTCGTCCGCTCCTCCTGTACATGGCACTCATAGGCCAGTGGCGCTATTCCCTCCATACCGACAAGATGTCTGCTGCGCTTCCGATCGCCGAACGAATTTACTTGCTGGCGCAAGAACAGAATGACGCTGCGCTAACGGTTGGAGCCTATCGGGCTTTGGCATCCACGCTCTACTTTTTGGGCAATTTCGAGGCCTCACGACAATTCGCTATGCACGCTGTCCAGATCTGGCGCTCGGGAAGCGTACAGTCTTATGCGGAAGAATACTATACGCCAATCGTCGGCTGCCTAGTATACGTGGCCATGTCCGAATGGCATTTGGGTGAGATCGCCTCTTGTCATAGGGCTATGGCAGAAGCGATCTCACTAGCACAGGAGCTAAATGATGCGAACGCATTAGCCTACGCACTAGGCTGGGCAGCAGCGGGTCTGGCGGCGAATGAGCACAATCTTGCTGAGCTAAACCGCTTGACGTCAGATTTGATTGAACTCTGCACGCGTCACAATTTTGTGCATTGGCTAGCGACGGGAGCCATTTCTCGCGGCTGGTTGTGCAGCGTCTCCGGTGATACCGCGGAAGGTATTCGGTGGATCGAGCAGGGAATAAGAGACCTTCGGGGAACCGGTACGGTGCTCGGCGTGCCATCTATTCTCGCAAGAAAGGCTCAAGCCCTACATCTAGCCGATCGCACCTCAGAAGCACTTGAGACAATAAACGAGGCGGTAGCACTGGCTGAAAGATTTGAGCAGCGCGACTGTGGTGCCGACCTGCACCGGCTGCGCGGGGTGTTTCTCGCCGCTTTGGGTGCCGATGAGACCCAAATTGAGGCTTCCTTTTGTGAAGCCATCAGAATCGCAAAGGAGCAGAAGTCGGTTTCGCTAGAGAAACGCGCAGAAGCAACCTACGCGGAGTACAGTCGCCAAAAAGTGAGCGAGTCAGGAGGACGTGGATTCCGACTACCTCTTTGGTGATTGCACGCAGCGGTCTGCGAACCCCTAGTGCACCAAGTCTGAGGCTCATATAGCAGCGGGAGCGATTCTATGACCGACGTTCTTGTAGATCCAACGGATCGGGGTCGCGGTCTTGTTGTAGTTGCGGATGTAGCGCATGAGCTTGCGTGCGAGATCATTTACGGAGGTAAAGACACCTCGCGAAATAACGTCGCGCTGAATCTTGGAAAACCAAATCTCGACCTGATTGAGCCAGCTGGAATAGGTCGGGGTGTAATGAATCCGAACGGTAGGGTTAGCCTCAAGAAATTCAAAAACTTTCTTGGTTTTGTGTGCACTCAAGTTATCGGCGATCACGTGGACCTCGCGACCTGCTGGTTGACTAGCCACGATCTGCCCAAGGAAGTCGACGAACTCGGCACTGGTGTGGCGTGCGCTGGTTTTAGCCAGCACCTCGCCGGTTTGAGTGTTCAGAGCGCTGTAGAGCGAAAGCGTTCCATGGCGGTAGTACTCGAAGCCATATCGTTCGGCGCGGCCGGGAGAAAGTGGCAAAACCGGGTCCAATCGATCGAGCGCTTGGATGGCGCTCTTCTCGTCGACGCAGAATACAGCGGCGTGCACCGGTGGTTTGAGGTACAACCCGATGATGTCGGCGGCTTTCTCCTCGAACTCCGGATCATCGCTGGCCATGTAGCTGCGCGAACGGTGGGGTTGCAACCCAAATTGCCGCCACACCCGACTGACCGTCGACTGACTGACACCCAGCTCCTTCGCAAGCCGATAACTGCTCCAGTGGGTCGATCCGTCGGTCGGTCCGCGCCGGGTCAGTTCCAAAATGCGCGCTTCGGTCTGAGGCGTGCGCCGTCGGTGTTCGGCGCCGCGGTACCGCGAATCCAACCCCACCAATCGCTCCTGCTTAAAGCGCTTCTTCCAAAGGCTGATGTAACGATCGGTGCAAGCGAGCCGCTCACTAATTTCACTGTAAGCCCGACCAGCTGCTAACATAACAATGACCTTTGCTCTCTTAACCAACTCCACCGCCAGCGATCGACTTCGCGCACGGCGCTCCAGTTCCTTCCGCTCGGGCGGAGCCAACACAACTCGACTTGAACTCATGCAGGCATCGTATCATAAACTGCTATACGAGTCACGGACTTAACGCACTAG
>JBAUZZ010000212.1:0-8053 GCA_049585495.1 Chthoniobacterales bacterium
GTCCAGCGCAACGCGATCACGCGCAAGCTCACCGCCGTGGAGACGCTGGGCTCCGTGACGGTCATTTGTTCGGATAAAACCGGCACTCTCACTCGAAACGAAATGACCGTTCGCCATCTGGTCACCAGAGCCGGACAATACGATGTGGAGGGTATAGGCTACTCCCCCAAGGGCAAAATCCTGCGCGACGGGCAGGAGGCTTCGGTTGCCGCGAACCAGGATCTGCAAAAATTGGTTGAGGTCATGGCCGTTTGTAACGATTCAGAGATCGCCCAAGAGGACAATCACTGGAAAGTAATCGGCGAACCCACCGAAGGCGCTCTGCGCACCCTTGGCCAGAAGGCAAACTTCGACCGCGCCAACTACCAGCGACTTGCGGTCGTTCCCTTCGAATCGGAAAACAAGTTTATGGGCACACTCGACCGCGTGCCGGACAATGGCCTGCGCATCCTGCTCAAGGGAGCACCGGACCGGTTGCTCAGCCGCTGCGCCGAGGAGCGCGCCGCGAGCGGCGCCACGGAGCCGCTTGATCTAGCGTTCTGGGAGAAACAGATCAATGCGCTTGGTGGTCAGGGCCTGCGGGTTCTTGCCGCCGCTAGTCGTGAGGTTAAAGAGGACAAGAGCGATCTAACCATAGGAGATCTCGATAAGGATTTGGTCTTTCTCGGGCTGGTCGGTATCGTCGATCCTCCGCGTCCGGAGGCAATCGAAGCCATCGCGGCCTGCAAGCAGGCAGGTATTCGCGTCAAGATGATCACCGGTGATCACGCCGGCACTGCGACTGCCATCGGCCGGGAGATGGGTATTACCGAAAACCCCAAGGCTGTCACTGGTGCCGAGCTCGAGGCGGCCTCAGATGAGGACTTGCGCAAGATCGTCCCCGACAGTGACATTTTCGCCCGCACCAGTCCCGAGCACAAACTGCGGCTGGTTCAGGCGTTACAGGCCAACAACGAGGTTGTAGCCATGACCGGCGATGGAATGAATGACGCGCCGGCGCTTAAGCGGGCTGACGTCGGCGTCGCGATGGGCATAAAAGGAACTGAGGCGACCAAAGAGGCTGCCGAGATCGTGCTGGCCGACGACAACTTTGCCTCGATCGAGCGCGCCGTAGAGGAAGGGCGCACCATCTACGACAATCTCCAGAAAGCGATCCTTTTTATCCTGCCGACCAACGGTGCCCAGGCGCTCGTGATCCTGGTCGCGGTGCTTTTAGGGCTGGATCTGCCTTTGGTGCCGGTGCAGATCCTGTGGGCCAACATGGTTACCGCCGTCACCCTGTCGCTGGCGCTGGCCTACGAACCTGCAGAACCGGGGGTGATGCGGCGTCCGCCGCGCCGGCCAGGCGCGCCGATTCTCGGAGAATATGCCCTGTGGCGAATCGCCTTTGTCTCGGTGCTGATCGGGGGCGCGACCCTGACCGTTTTTAGGTTTGAAGAGCATCGGGGTTATTCGATTGAGATGGCGCAAACCATGGCAGTGAACACGCTGGTGCTTGGACAGGTGTTTTACTTGTTCAATAGTCGGTTCATCCGAGAATCGAGCTTGCGCCTGGATCTGCTATTCACCAACCGCGTGGTTTGGATTGCTATCGGCGTGCTGATTGTGCTGCAACTGATGTTCGTCTATGTCCCCTTCCTGAACCTGTGGTTCCACTCAGCTCCGATCGGCGCCCGCAACTGGTTGTTACCTATTGGCATCGGCTTTGCCATTTTCCTGGCAGTCGAGGCCGAGAAGGCGCTGGTGCGGAAAATGAAGCCCGCAACCGGCGCCAAGGCGTAATGATATCTCACACTCCCTCGCAGGCGCCTTACAGAACGTTGCGTCGAGAGTGTGAGGTATTCAGGATGACAAATGGCATATGTCATATGACAAATATCCGATCTTCGTAGCTGGGAGTAAGCCTCTTCGTTTGTCATCTGTCATTTGACATCCTGGAGCGTGCGCAAAATTCTAACATTTGTGAGCGATCCAGGCTAGGCTCCGTTCAAATTCGCAGCTGGAAGCAACCTTCGGCTGCGGCTACTTCGCTCCTCGGCGTTGCCCGGTCCGGACGCACCGTAGACGCACCTTCCAGGTGCGGAATGCGCTAGACCTCGCCACAAATTACGAAATTGGCTTGTAGGGCAGCTGCTGGATCGGTTGCATATCCATTCAGTTCGCAATGAAGGAAAGCAATCAACAGAGTAAGGCTGACGTGGCCCGCGCTTTTCATTACGATAAAGAACCGGCGAGCCAACGGAAGGCGTATTCACTTAAGGGATTTCTGGTACCGCCTACAGTTTGGTCACGTGCCCCTGGATAAGGACGGACAAAAAGACCTGTATACCCTGGTGACCACCGTATACCGCAACAGATGGACAGCGAAGGATTCGGCCACTGCAGCAATACGGAAGCATGCCAGGTGGAATGCCCCCAGGAGATATCGGTTTTGCACATCGCGCGCATGAACTGGGAGTTTAACTGCGCGCTCCTTTCCTAAATCCGGATCGGATGAATTGGCTTGTAGGGCGGCTCGGTCAGCCGCCGGGACTTCGGAATTTGGGCTTAAGCCTGAGGCAGCAGAATCATCAGGTCTTTCGTTAGCGCCGTAGGCGCGACATATTAATAGCCCAGGGCGCCAGCCCTGGGTTGGTGTTTGAATAACGGTCCGGTCTGAAGGACCGGCAGAAACTGCGTAACAAGGTCCACCTGGCATCGGCGTCTAACTAGCTTCTTGCGCACCTTCAGTGCGCAACGCTCCTTTTTCGCTTTACCCAGGGCTGGCGCCCTGGGCTATCAATATGTCGCGCCTCCGGCGCTGAGACTGTGCGTGCCACATTGAGACTGCGCGCATGGGCGGTCGCCGGACGACTTCACCAATCTGGCTTATTATTGGCGGCCTTTGGTTGAAGGTGCTCGGGCTTTGGTGAGCTTGTCCGAATCGGAGGATTTTGTCGGGAAAAGGTCACGTGCTAGCGTGTGAGAGATTAACACCTCCTGAAGGATGCTAACATGCGGCTCGCCGGGAGGCTCGCCCTACCAACGATTTGCCTCGGAAGGGTCACTGGTAGGGCGAAGCGCCTGCTGAGCCGCCGCCGAAGACATCGCCCAGCCGTGACATGGGATTTCGAAGTCGGGAGCCTAGCCCTTCAAACCCGCTGTCCCGTCAAAAAGCATGAGTTCCAGACGCTGGTTAGCATCCGGCTGCCGGGTTGAGGGCCCAGCGACCAGAAGCACCTGCCTGCAGGGGAGACCCAACTCCGAAAGCAGACCCTTGGCATATTTCCGCCAATCATCAGGTTCCTCGGCCAGATCCACCGGGTGCACTCCGTAGGAAAACGCCAATCCCTGCATCACGGAAGGCTCACGGCCCACCGCTACTATCCAGACCGGCGCTCTCCAGCGTGCCACGGCCCGAGCTGTAGTCCCCTCACGGGTGGGCACCAAAACCGCATCGCAAGGGGCGACTTCCAGAGCGCGCTCAACCAACATCGCCTTGGGGTTGACGAGGACATCACCCATCTCCCGCTGCAATGCCAGGGATGCTCTTGGACGGTGAGTCTCAGTGAATGCGGCGATCTTCGTCAGCATGGTTACAGATTCATTCGGAAACTTGCCCGTCGCTGTTTCGCCGGAAAGCATGACACAATCGGTTCCATCCAAGATGGCATTAGCCACGTCGGTGGCTTCGGCTCGGGTCGGTAAGCGACTCGAAGTCATGGACTCCAGCATCTGCGTGGCCGTGATGACCGGTTTACCGGGCAGATTCGCCTTGGCAATGAGCTGCTTTTGCAGAATCGCTATCTCCTCGATCGGCACCTCCACGCCGAGGTCTCCTCGCGCGATCATAATGCCGTCGGCGGCTCTTAAAATTTCATCAAAACGCTGGATGGATTCGTAACGCTCAATCTTGGCAATGAGGAAAGGATTTTTACCCAGGGCGGCAGCCGCAGCCCGCACCGCCTCGATATCGGCACCACTTTCCACGAACGACTGGCTGATGGCATCGACGCCGCAGCCCAGAGCAAACTCGAGACATTTGAGGTCGTGATCGGTGAAGGCCGAGATGCCGAGTTCTATTCGCGGAAGATTAAGGCCTTTGCGCGAGCGAAGTTCGCCACCAACAGCGACCGTGCAATGGACCTCCTTGCCTTCGACCTGATCCACCAGGAGTTGCACCAATCCGTCATTCAGAAACAGGCGATCGCCGGGCTTCACCACGCGAGGAAGCGGCTCAAAACTCATGGAGACGCGTCCCGCGCTGCCGGTGATCTTTTCGCTGGTAAGAGTGAAGGCGTCACCAGACTCGAGGTGGACCGGATCGGGTTCGATAGTTCCCAGCCGCATTTTGGGCCCTGGGAGGTCACCCATGATCGCGACGCGACGGTCTGTGGCCTTGGAAGCGGCGCGGATACGAGCGATGACCTCCGCATGCTGATCGAAACTCCCGTGCGAGAAGTTGAGCCGGGCAACATTCATGCCGGCACGGATGAGGCCTTCCAGAATTTCCGGCGAGTTCGACGCCGGACCGATCGTCGCAACGATTTTGGTTTTATGATTGGGTAATCTCATCGGCGCCAGAGCCTGCATTGCTCATCCGCCGCGGTGGATGAGCAATGCAGGCTAGTAATGCATGATCCGCCGAGCGGCGAGCAAAATCCGCTGCCGAAGTCTTGAAATAACGAGAGTCGCTCTCTACACTCCATCGCCGAGGCGCCGTGCATCATGAAATCGCGCTGATTTCGACTATCGCTGTCGGCTTGGTCTATGCTTTGATAGGCGGCTATATCGCCAGCAGGCTGGCTCATTGTCGAGGATCTCATTACAGTCGTGGTTCTCGTGCTTCTGCCGGCCTTGGCCGCTTCACTGGGCGGACAGCCGATCGGCAACCACTCCGCAGGGAACAGCAACGACAGCGGGCAGTTGTTATTAGCGCTTGGAATTGTCCTCGCCAAGTTCGCGGGATTTGTTCTGTTCATGCTGCTGGTTGGAGCGCGTCTGCTACCATGGTTATTCGAGCGCGTCGCCAGCACCAACTCGCGCGAGTTGTTTACGCTTGCTGTAGTGGCTGTAGCCATCGGTATTGGTTTCGGAGCGGCTGAGCTGCTCGGACTCTCCTTTGCTCTTGGCGCCTTCTTCGCCGGCGTTGTGGTGGGCGAATCCGACCACAGCCATCGAGCCGCGGTAGAGCTGCAGCCGCTTCAAGATGCGTTTACTGCTCTCTTTTTTGTAGCGGTGGGAATGCTCTTTGACCCCAGTATTCTCGCGCGTCGGCCGCTTGAGGTGCTGACAGTGGTCATGGTGATTGTCTTGGGAAAACCTGCGGCAGCACTTCTAATCGTTCTCGCGTGCCGCTATCCGCTCGGCACTGCGCTCATGGTTGCCGCCAGTCTAGCTCAAATTGGGGAGTTCTCCTTTATCCTCGCCGAACTCGGCATTGCGCTTCGTTTGCTTCCGGCCGATGGCCAGAGCCTGACCGTCGCAGGCGCTCTAATATCCATAGTTCTGAACTCTTTCCTGGTCCGCGGGGCCGCGGCTGCTCAGCGCCGGCTTGACTCGCCGCCGCACCGCAAGTGACCTCAGCCTGCATTGCTCTAGCGAGGCGTAGCCGCAAGGAATAAAGATTTTTCAGAAGCGCCGGAGGCGCGGAATATGGTAGCCTGGGGCGCAAGCCCCAGGATAACCGTTTTTGATCGCGTCCGGTCTGTAGGACCGGCAGAAAACGTCGAACGTGGGACGCCTTCGAAGCGTCGCGAAGCGGGACAAATGAGCCTCAAGGGGCTAACAACATTTGCGATTTAGGCTCAGCAAGCTTCGCCCTACCGTCATTCCTTATTTACGCCGACCCCAATCACCTCATTTCACACGAATCATGTTTGGTTGCGGCTACGTCGCGCTAGGAGCAATGCAGGCTAGGCGCACATTTTTATTTGTTGTTTGCCCATGCAGACTTTTGTTCCAAACTCGGCATTCCAGGGGGATAGGTTTCCGGGGCAAATCCGGCGAATTAATCTTGATCTTTCATTGGGATGCTGAGCAATTTCTAGCTTTCGCGTGTGATTGGCCAACTTGTCGCCGACCGCTGCCGTCAGAAATGAGTTCGTGGAAGAAGTCATTCGAGAACATCTTGTGGAATAGCCGTCTGGTTGTTCTGTTCGCAGTGATTACCAGCGTTCTGGCCGGACTGGATTTGTTCGTTGTTGTCGGCTTGGAGTCGCTCCGCGTTCTGGTGAGCTTGGCCCATTCCGCAGACCCTACGATGACTCTCGATCAAAGAGAAGGGCTCCTGCGTCAAAGCATCTTACGGATGATCTCGCTGATCGATGGCTATTTACTGGGCGCGTTTATGTTCATCTTTGGCTTTGGATTGTATGAGCTTTTCCTGGCGGATCTCCAGGAGGCCAGGTCATCTCTGGCGTCCGGCAGAATTCTCCGCATCAAATCGCTGGAAGACCTCAAAACGCGCCTGGGCAGGGTCATACTAATCATTCTGATCGTCGAGATTTTCAAAGATGCATACGAGGTCAAGGCTCAGAGCCCGCTCGATCTGCTCTACGTCGCGGCTACTATCGCGCTTATCGGTCTCGCACTTTATCTGACGCACAGTCCAGAAACGGAAAAAGAAAAAGTTTGACCTTGCTCGCGGGTTGAATTCTTAGAGTGAGCAACCACTGCATGACCACTGACTTCCCAATGCTATTCCGCAAATATTTCATCCTCATCACATCCATTGTCGCCGCACTCGGCTTGCCGCTCATTGCGCAGGCATCTTCCGCTGCGGGTCACACCAAAGGCCGCGCGGTCGCCCCTTTCACCCCAGCACTTAAGCCCGGCGATTACGTTTGGCATCCGGAAGTTTCGCCTGCCGGACCGGTGGTCGTTCTGGTGAGCCTGCCCGATCAGGTTCTTTACGTTTATCGTAACGGTGCGCGCATCGGGCGCTCGACCGTCAGCACCGGAAAGGCTGGTAAGCGCACGCCCACGGGTGTGTTCACGGTGCTGCAAAAGAAAGTCGATCACGAATCAAGCATCTACAAAGGCGCCAAGATGCCCCACATGCAGCGGCTGACCTGGACCGGAATCGCGCTACACGCTGGGCAGTTGCCAGGCTATCCGGCGTCGGCTGGGTGTGTGCGGATGCCGGTGGATTTCGCGGCCAGGCTCTACTCGGTCACGACGCTGGGAACGACAGTGATTATAGCGGATAACAACTCCCGGCCAACCAGCACCGCGAGACCGGGGCTTTTGTTTTCAGGCAAGACGGGTGCGACGGCGGCCGGCTTCAGATGGACACCGGAGAAGGCGCCGAAAGGGCCAATGTCGATTATCGTGAGCGCGCGGGATCGCGCGGCCTATGTGTATCGCAACGGCGTCGAGATCGGCCGTGCCCCGGTCAACGGGGTCGAGCGAGTGTCCGGTTCGCACGTCTATTCCGCACTGGCATCGGTCGACGCGAGCGGGCGACGCGATTGGATTTCCACCGCGAGCATTGGCGGTCGGACGCCGAATCTCAAGGACCTGGCGAACCGAGCCGCGATCCCGCCCGGTTTTCTCGCCGACGTCCGCGAGCTCATCACGCCTGGCACTACGCTCGTGATTACCGACGCACCGGTAGACGCCCGGACCCACAGCACGACGCCGGGCTTCAACATTCTGACCGACTGAGACGTCCTTATTTTTCTCTCGGCGACCTCAGAGAGCGCCGAACCAACGTTGGATTCGCACCCATAATGGTAGGGCAAATTCATTCCGCGAAGCGGGACGCGTTCGTTCCGGAGAAACGACCCAACTAAATACGGAAGCCACAAGCTGGGTAGGGTCGGCTCTCCGAGCGGACCTGCACCCTTAGCGAAAAGTGGCCCAACTCCAGACGCTGTCGCGTAGCCACTGCGGCTGACCCAGCCGCTCTACAAGCCAACTTCGGAATTTGGGAATTGCTGGTGGCAGCCAGGAAGCTTTCATCAAGTAAAATATATGTCACTTATGTTATTCTGATTCGAACAGCCGGATGATTGTTCGATGCGGAATGGTGCACTAGTGCAGTAAGTCTGAACCTCGTATAGCAGTCGTA
>JBAUZZ010000213.1:0-4297 GCA_049585495.1 Chthoniobacterales bacterium
TTCTTGCGGCCCCAAAATACGATTCTGAGTCTTCTAATTAAGTACAATTCGTGCGCCGGGTCTCCCAATTAGGTGCAACATACCAGCCCTATCTTCCAATAGTCTCCTAATTTTGTGCAGCGTGACAGAGGGCGTCCAGTTTTCTTGTTCCACTGCGGTCGGGGGAGAAGGTCCGTGATCAGACTTTATCCTCTGATTGCTCGTTATCTTCAAGGGGCAAGGTGGGACAGTTATAATTGGCCGGCGCATAGACTTTGATTGGTTTGTCGCTTGCGCCCACGCGGATTCTCTGCGAACGCGTGAACATCCTTCTCACCGGAACGGAGGAAATCAAGGAAGTCCAAACCGGTGTATTCGCATGTCTGGCAAGTGCTCAAGAGTGTAAGGTATTCTTCAATGCCCTTCTCGGTTGAAGCGCCGCCAATCACATCCCGGAGTCTTGCAAAGGCTTTGATTGCATGTTCGGCATTGTTGTTGTTCCAAGGAACGCCATCGTAATTCAGAAATGTGAAGAGCTTGTCCCGATTTCGGACAAAGCGTTCCTTGCATTTCAAAGCCGCTTCGCTCTGATAGTCGGTTCGTTCGAGCTGTCGATAGAATCGTTCGACGCTCGTCAGATGCTTTTTCAAGAAATGCTTCTTCAGTCCATGTCGGTCGACGGTTTCCACCATCGGTTTGAGCAGTTTCGCGAAAGCCGTGACGATCTGCTTCAGCGGATCGTCGAACGGGTTTGTAAGAACTTCGTCGTTCAGATCTCGCATTAGATGAATGAGGCATCTCTGCTGTGGACATCCGAGGGAGTCGTATGCAGTATAGAAATCAGAGACTACAACGCCTTGGAACCCTCCAAGTAGCTTCTGAACGACTTCACCTTCCCGGCTGTCGGCGAGAACATAAATGACCTCCTGCATGTTGGTCAGAACCCAGACGAAGCCTGCTCTCCCTTTGATGTTCGCGCGGGTTTCGTCAGCATGGACGAGGCAGCCTTGAATAATGTCCTCCAAAATCTTCTGCTTCGTTTCGGCATAGTATCTGCCAACTCTGACTTTCAGATTGTAAAGGGTGCTACCATTGAGGTCGAAGCCGAACAGCCTGTTGAAGCTGCGCACCACTGTAGTTTGAGGGATGCATAACTCGATAACTTGGTAGAAGAAGTATGCCACCAGATTCCAGCCATACTTCCTGAACAGTGCAAATCGCTCATCGACTCCGAAGACGATCCGGCACTTCCAACAGCGGCGCGTCTGAAAGATATACTTCACAAGCCGTCGCTTTAGGCTGTGGCGCCCGAAGATTATATCTTGAACCGTTTTGGACACATGCGGACCTTTAAGCCGCACTTGTCGCCTGCATTGCGGACAAGCGCGGGACACCGGCCACATGATGACCTGTTCGATACGTGTGGAATTCCTTTTTGTGCGGTGGCGCGGCTTTACCTTCCTCGGGGAAACGCCGTTTCGTACATAAACACGGTCCCTCTGACGGTCCCAGTGGGCCGCAGCATTTATGGCCTCAAAGCCTTCCACTGGGCTAGCGAAAGTGCGCCATTGTGACTTCATGCGAAGCTCTGAGGAATCCGCTCGCACGAAATCAGGGTTCCCCTCTCGATGAGCATCTTTCGCTGTCAGTCGGTCTATCAGGTCATAGAGTGTTTCAGCAACTCGGCTCAAAGCCTCGCAATCCTGAGCGTTGTAGATCAGGAGATGTCTCTTGGCTATTTCATCTAAAGACTCATTCCATCGGCACCGCCAGGCGATGGACTCAAGACCGGAGGATACAGCATCGGCCCACCTGTATCCGATAGAACCCGCGACGTCCTTCAGGCCGTTGGAAAAGGTAGGGAAGTAGAATTGTGTGAAGATAACTGACAAAAGGTTGAGGCGCGACTGCAACGCTTTCGCGGCGGATGAATTCTGTTGAGGCTCGCCGTAGCGTTCGTGCATGTGTTTGATGAAAGTCGTTTCGTAGCTGCCGTAGTGGATAAGAACCGGATTCTCGATAGTTTCGAGGATGGTGAGGAACTCTCTCCAAATCTTCCCTTCGTCCTCAACGCTGTCTGCCCACAGGCTGTGCTGAAGAGCAGATTCGCCGTTTCCGATACGCACGCCGATCAGATAGTAAAAATCCCGGTCCGGAAGCCCTTCGACATCCAGATAGACGGGCGTGCCTTCGAGCTTCAGTTCGGGGCTGCCGACGATGTGAATTTTTTTCTCCCGAATCGCCAGCGCCTTCAGGGAATGGTGATACTTCTCCCGTTTGTCGCGCAACTTTTTGGGTCGGCGACGGGGCCGGAACGTGTAGGAGAGTTGGGTGACTGTGAAAATCCCTTTACCGTGGAGCCTCGTGCGCTCGTTTTCGGGCATGTTCGACAACAGGCTGAGATCGTCCTTCTCCACCGCCTTCTGCTTGCAACGGGCTTGGAATTCGCACTCAGCGCAGTGACGGTTCAAAACGAGATCGGGCGGCGTAGGATGCGCCAGCAGCGCGGCGATTTTCTCGATTCGCTTTCGCACCTCGCTTGTCATAGCCGAGGTCTTCACCTTCAGCGTGGCGTGGTCGTCGCCGTAGATGATTCTGCCGGCGCTGACTTCACGTCCCAGCGATTTCGAGAGCGCGAAGGCATCGAGGGCCAGCAGCAGTTTGTCGTCCTTGCTCAGCTTGTTGGTGAAGAGGAAGCGAATCGGGATGAACTGAGGCAGCTTGCCTCGGCCTTCGGCGGGCACGTGTTCGACCGCGTGGAGTTCGGATTCCAGGACACAGGAATCCATGCGTGCCTGCACCGCAAAGCTGGACGCCAATCGCCACTTGGCACCTTCGACATTTTCCTTGTCTGGAGAGAGCACGACCTCGTCTTTCGGAGACCCGGCGAGCAAACGGCGTGTCTCGCTCACCCGGTAAGAGTCGTTCTGCGTCTTTACCCATTCTGAATAGGTGTTGCCGGCGGAGGGTTCACCGGTTGATCGTAGCCAGCATTTCGTCGGACACTTCAAGTAGGCTTCAAACACATCGGGGGTGATTTTCATACGCGGCAGCCTGAGCTACGCTAAGATGTCGGGCTAGGTGTGGACACACGCAGGGCTTCCCCAAGTCCGTTGGGGCTTCTCAGGGACTAAAATCAGATGGGTTGACCAGCCTCAGGTCGTCAAACTTAACCAATAAGGGCTTTCGGCCCGATCTCGCCCGTTCGGGCAATCGATACCTGCCCAAATCCATTGCGGCAGTTCACCACCTTGCCGGTTGGTGTCACAAGTGTTGAGTTTACCCTTTTATCGATAAACATCCTTTCGATGCCGCACGCGAGCGATCTCAACGATCTTTGACTCTACCAGCACCTCGTAAACAACACGATAATCGCCAATGCGAATGCGGTATGTGTGAGCTGCTCCCGTAAGCTTCTGAAACCCGTACGGGAACGGTTCATCAGAGAGCTTCTCAACCGCTGCGACGATGCGCTCAACTTCATGCGGCGGGATAGCACGGAGATCCTTCTTGGTCGACGCACGCCACTGGATCTCAAAGAATGCCATCTCGCTTCAGTTCAGAGACGAACTGCGCATGCGGAGTGGTAGGCTCGTTCCGACGTTCTGCTACGACAGCGAGATCTTCAAGATCTTGCAGCAGCTTTTCATATTCGGAAATCGGGAGCACCACAGCGGTCCTTTCGCCGTGTTCGTCGGTTAGGTACTGCAGCGACTCACTCATACTGGAAACAGTAGCGCCGAGTCGTCATGGTGTCGACTGATGACGTTGCAGCGAGGATGGCAGTGTCGCTTTCAGTTAACTCCAGCGGCTTGGCAGCATACCCGGTGAAAAGAAACGATTGTGCCGCCAATCAGCCAGGAGAGTCGTTGCACGATCAGATTATCTTCGTGTTGGACCTGATCCAGGATGGTTCGATACCAATCGGCCGGACTAAACAGATTGAGTGGCGGCACGTTCATGGGCTTTAACCTACTTTTTCTCGTCCTGACAGTTTGCCAACCCATGCGCGGCACCTTCGTCTGTCGGTGCCAAATAGCGTAAAAGAATGCGCAAAATAATTTGCGGAGTTCACACCAAAATCTTCTACTTTCAGTTCCGGCAGTGTAGCACATAACCTCCTTTATGTGATATGAGAGGGGACTTGGGAAAATGAGTTCCGCCTTAACCATCCATGACCGCCACTTCGGGATCGTTACCCGGAGCTCGGCTTCCGCCTGGGTTCCCGAGTTGGTTGCTGCAGCCGGCCCCCGCGCTACCGATGCCTATATTGAATTCTTCACCGCAACGATCCGGAACCGGAACACCCGGCTGGCTT
>JBAUZZ010000214.1:0-6498 GCA_049585495.1 Chthoniobacterales bacterium
GACCAGCTTCTTCCACGGGCAGAGCCGGTCGAGCACAAACAGACTTAGTATGTACGCGACGAATGCGCCAAGGGCCCATCCTCCCAGAAGGATGAAGGGTGCTGTGGGGCCGGCCACCAAGACTCAGAACTCTTTCGAATATCGCTGGCCCGCTTCGACCTTGGAGCGCTAGAGTAACAATTAACACCTGTGTTTCCGACCGTCGTGACGGCAGATACCTCCATTTGGTCCTCGTTGCGTAACCCGACCTACCTTCGCATGTGGTCAGCCCTAATGGTGTCGGGCAGTTGCGTCTCCGCGCACGAAATGGCCGCGACTTGGGCGATGAATTCGCTCGGTGCGCCAGCTATTTGGCTCTCCTTGATGTCCTCGGCCGCTACCCTCCCCTTTTTCCTGTTCACTTTGCCTGCCGGTGCTCTAGCCGATCTCGCCGATCGGCGCCACCTGCTACGCATTTGCAGCGGCTGGCTGGCTTGCAGCGCAGGTTTGCTGGCCAGCTGCGGTTTTCTGGGCGGATTGAGCCGTGAGGTCATCTTCGCGGGAGTCTTTCTGCTGGGAACCGGTTTTGCGTTCCAGGCACCGGTGGCTTCAGCTTCGATACCCGAGATCGTCGGCAGAGAACAGCTTCCTTCCGCGATAGCGCTTGGCGGAATTCAGATGAACTTGGCCGGTATCATCGGTCCGGCACTCGGCGGTTTCCTGATTCCGTTGGTCGGCGTGAGTAACGTATTTGCGATAAATGCGCTGGCGTTCCTCCTGGTGTTAGTCGCGATAAGCACCTGGAAACGCAAAAGCATCACAGTTGGTGCCCCGTTAGAGGGCTTTTTCGATTCGCTAGCCGGCGCGGTCCGATACATGCGGTATGCGCCGGGCGTTCGGATCGTTCTCTTGCGAAACCTCATCTTCGGTGTGTTGATCGGAGCAACCCCAGCGTTGCTGCCAGTAGTTGGCCTGAAGGCCCTTCGCCTCGACCCATTAAACCTCGGCTTCGTATTCACCAGCATGGGGTTCGGATCGTTGGCCGGTGCAGTTCTCGTACTCGAGCCCGCCAGGAAGACGCTCAGACCAAACCAGATGACAATCCTCGGCGGTGTCGCTCTGGCAGCCAGTTACGCTTTGATGGCGATAGTGCGCCAACCGCAGGCTTTTCTCGTTGTCGCCGCGCTGGCCGGAGCCGCTTGGACAGTCTCTGCCTCCGAGCTATGGGTGGCGGGACAGCGCGTTATACCCGACTGGATCCGCGGCCGGATGAACGCCACCCATATGATGGTGTCGCAGGGCGGCATGTCGCTGGCCGGACTCTTGTGGGGCGCGCTCGCAACAGGGCTAGGCTTGGAGTGGGCTTTGTTCTCGGCAAGCGCACTGGGAATCGCCAGCGCACTCACAGCAAGGCGATGGTCGATCGATTTCTCCGCTGAGATAAACCTGGAGCCTGACCCACTGGCGGAAGATCACCAGGCTCTTTACCTCCCGGAAACGGACGACGGACCGATCACGACGACACTCGAAATTGAAGTCGCAGCGGAAAACCATGTCCGCTTCTTTCGCCTCATGAAACAAATCAGACTGCTCTTTTTGCGAAACGGGGCATTCAGCGCCCGACTGGACCAGGACATGGAAAATCCAAATCGATTCCGTTTACAAGCCATGTTCAACTCGTGGGCAGCGCACCTACGGCTTGGTCAGCGGATCACGCGGGATGAACACGCGCTGTGGTCGGAACTCTGGACATTGCACATTGGGCAAGGATCGCCTAGTCCTAAGCGCTACCTCGGTATCCAGCACTGGATACCAGAGGAGTCGGCCGTGTCGCGACTGAAACCGGTGCCACCGCCGGCAGCTCCCGAGCGCCAGCCAACCCCAGAAGGCTGAACTAGCACCGTCCAAATTGCGGTTCGTTTACGTGCAAAGCGGCGGTGCGAAACGACGCAGGTGCATCCCGTGATCATCGGGGATATTCCAACAAAAGTAGTAAGAGGTCACGACATTTGGCCCAAGTCCTTTTCTGCACAACGCTGCTTCGCTTTTCCGTTTAGGGATTGGGCAGATTCGTGTAATTGGAGTCAGCGTGGCGAGTTCGTGAGGTTTACTGGCGGGGCAAAAAAAGCAGGCGCTTTTCGTGGGAACCGGGAGGCCGGCCTTAACGATTTTCTGGATACAGCGGCCACGATCCCAACCCCATTACTCGTCGTGATCCTGGAAGCTTTCAGCGTCAGCGTAGCGGCGGCTGTCTTTTGGGCCGCAGTCGAAACCGATCGCTCGGCGAACGCGTTGTCCGTGGCTCCAGGCGAGCTGGGCCGGTCGCCAGTTAACGACAAATTTGTTTCTGCGGTTCAACCTTCCACTTTCGCGAACAGGCTTTGCGGCCGAAGGCGAGCGAGGGGAGTGTGCCGTTGTAGAGGCAATTTTCGGTGAGAGAGCGGTAAAGCGCCGAACCGGCCATGTTGGACGTGGTAGCGAACACGGGTGACTTCGGGGAAATCGGTTTTTCGCGAGCCAGCTTTCGATGATTGGGAGATAGTCATAAGTTTCGTCCCGTTCGCTTCCGGTATCGGCGAAGAGAATCAGGTCAGGCCGGATAGCGCGTTGGGCGAGGCCGACCAGCATGGCGATGCTATCGACGCCGGCGCCGTAGGACAGAACGAGCGGCGGCGGCGTGAGGGGCTTGAAAGCCAGGTCGAGCTGGGGCTCTTCATTTTGCGCCCTCGTTTTGAGGAAAGAGAGAAAACTGTTCTGCTTTCTCGGCGGTTTTGACTTTGAGCGTGAGAGGTTGTGGAAGAAACATCCAATCGGTTCCGCGGTACTTGAACACGATCCCGGCGTAGAAATGCTCCCGAAGACGTTGGGCAAGCTTCACTTGCATTGTTCATCGTGGAGTCGGAGACGGCGAAGAGAAAACTCCTGAAAATCTTCGAATTGCCAGATGATTGCAGATCTCAGCTCGAACGCAACGGAGCGCCTCAGAGTCGCGGAGAGCGGCGTATCTCCCTCCATAAATCGTCCGGCATTATGAGATTCGAACGAGCGTCGCAAGGATGAATGGCATAGCCAAGTCCGTTTGGATGTGGGCCTGGCTGGCGGCTGATCACTGCTGTTTAAGGTCGGTGTTAACAAGAGGATCGATTTGTGTATCACGTCGGTTCGCTGGCCCCGCGCGAGAGGAGAGGTTGGTACAGATCGGCGAGGAGCTTCTATCATGAGGTATAAAAAGCGGGAAAAGACGCAATATAGAATGCGCTCAGTCATCGTCAGGTTTGTCTGCTAGCCTGAAGGTGAAAATCCTCGGTCGCCTCACTTCCAGCGACTTGCGGAGATTTCCCGCGCATGATTTGATATCCCCACACCATGAAATTCAGCGTCACTAAGGACAAATTACTTGAAGGTCTTTCTACCGTTCAAAATGTGGTTAACACCCGCAGAACACTCCCGATCTTATCAAATGTGTTGCTGCAAGCTAGCGACGGAGAAATTCGGCTGACCACCACTGACCTGGATGTCGGTGTTCGGGGGAGTGTTGAAGCCCGAGTTGAACGAACAGGGGCCACGACATTACCAGCCCGGCGGCTATTTTCCATCGTTCGCGAATTACCGTCTTCTGAAATCTACTTCGATGTAGACATAAAGAATTTCGCCTCGATTCGGAGCGGCTCCAGTTATTTCAAGATTCTGGGACTGCCAGAAGAAGAGTTTCCTCCTCTGGCGCGTTTTGAAGACGCGAAGATTTTCACGATCGCTCAAAAAGATCTAAAGGATGGTTTAAAGAAGACTTCCTATGCAATCTCTACGGACGAAACGCGATACGTATTAAACGGTATCCTGTTTTCATTTAAGGATAATAAGCTGACGCTGGTGGCGACGGATGGCCGACGCTTGGCATTAGTCGATCTCGAACTGGAGTTTCCGCGCAGTGAGGAAACAGAAATCATTGTTCCGACTAAGGCAGTCACTGAAATTCAGCGTTTGGTGCGTGAGGAAGATGAAGTGAAACTCAGCATCGGCGAAAACCAGATTGCATTTGAGCTGAACCGAACCCTGCTCGTTTCCAAGCTGATCGAAGGGAATTACCCCAATTATCGCCAAGTGATTCCTTCCGAGGCGAAAGAACGGATCACCCTCGAACGGGAGACTTTCCTTACCGCCGTTCGCCGAGTATCGCTTCTGACGAGCGAAAAGTCGAACTCGGTCAAACTGATCTTTTCGAAGAGTAATATCGACATCGTAGCGAATACGCCTGAAGTGGGCGAAGCCAAGGAATCGTTGCCGGTGATGTATAAGGGACGCGAGTTTTCGATCGCGTTTAATCCTGAGTTTCTGATGGCTCCGCTGCGGAATCTATCGGAGGACGAGATCTATCTCGACCTGATCGATGAGATGAGCCCGGGAGTCATCAAGATCGCTGGACCATTCTTGTGCGTCTTGATGCCGATGAGATTCAGCTAAGGAACGCCGACATCGCCTGGAACGGCGGGAACGGAGCGAGGTAAGGTTAGCCAGCGGCGCAAGGTCTATCCAGTGCAAACCGAACATGTGCGGCTCAGCTCGGCAATCCGTGTGGTTAGTAAGACGGATGCTTTTCAGCATCCTCCTAGTGTAGCGTCTCTTAAATAATGGTGAGTCATTTTTGGAGAATTCCCCAGGGGCGGAGCAGATAAAAGTGTCACTATTATTTCAGAGACACATGACTAGCTAAGCTAGCCTGCCGGGAATCGGAAATACCGTGCGCGGTGCGTTTTGACATAGCGGTCGCTCAAGCTGTTGAGCGCCAGCCGTGCCAAGGAGAATTTCTCAGCGAGCGTTCCGAGGACCGGTTTCCAGTGCGCTTGATCGGTCTCCCGTGCAGCCAGACTGTAGAAGCGCTTTCCCTCCTGCTCATAATCTTTCAGCGTGCGCTTGGCTAAGAACATGGTTTGCCGACGAGCTACAAAAAGCGCTGCATAATCGGGAAAAATACCGCTCAGAAACAGCGCAATATCAGCGATGCGTTTATAGAACGCCGGCCGCATCTCGGGGTCAGTGATGCGAGCCAACTCGATCGTGTCATCCATGTCGACGTCGCTGAACCGCCTTTTATGGCAGCTGCCGCGCTCCTTCCAGTAAATTTCTCCGCTGTTTGTCCGCGCGAAGGAAGAAAGCATTTCGGCTAGATAATCATGCGTCCGCTTGTGTGAGAGCATCTCGGCGACTGCCGGAGCTTCAAAGACCGGGATTCGTTTCCCCTTGGAGTCCGGCTCTAGGACATACGCCTCCTTTTCCAATTCCTTTCGCACCCGACGCAGGAGCACCGAGAAAAGCAGGTGCGGAGAGATGCGCACGAAGGTTTCTTGACCGTGAAAGAGCCGCTCCAGAAGTTTCGGATCCTCTAGCATGGGCTCAAGGAGATCTTCCTTGTCGCGAATAAGGTTCACAATGTAGTCGTAATCACGCCGGCTGGTGGCTACGGATTCTACAAGGAAACGCAAATCGGACTCGCTCAGGTTCAGCATCGCTTTGCCCTGAACAAGAATGTGCGGTGATCTCGTGTCTCGTAAAGGGGTTTTCAAAGCCGAGTGACTTTTGCGGTGACTGGCTATGTCCCTGACAAAGCCTTGCGCAAATCAGCCTTCGGGATCTGCATTCCGGTACAATGGCGCTGTTGATCGGCTGGCTTGTCCTGTCGTTGATGTTAGCCGGATCCCAGGCACCTGTCTTCGAAAAGCCTCCAACCAGCACGACCCTTTCGAACCAACGGATTTTGAGTCCGTGAAATTCTATTACTAACTTTTTTATAGACTGTCCTAGTTGATCTAACCCTTTCTCAGTTTCCGAGCCTCCTCGACGGGAAGTTCAGCCGACGATCAGATGAAAATCCTCGTGTCGGGCGTTCGATACGCTCCCTAGCCACCGTGTGGTTACTCTCGGAAGAGCCTTTCACGGAGCCACTGGGGGTCTCCGTGTCCGCTACGTGAACAATCACTGAGTGGACCGGCAATTACCGGAAGCGCTCGCCATTTGACACTCTGATTTTCGTTCTTTCAGAAACTCGGCCTTTGTTAACCTTTCTCCTCATGCCATTAGCCGAGGAGACATGAAAGAAAGTTCTTCTAGCTCTTCCTCAGGTTTCGGGTTTCATTTTTGTCGTCAATCCTTCGACGGCTATGATTTGTACGGGTTCTCCTTTTTTCACGAACGTATCGCCGGTCGCACTCCAAATATTCGCCCTCCACAAAAACTTTTCCGCCACCCGCATCGATCGGGTAAAGCGCGTTCACGTTTTTTCCACCATCGTTTCTTTGCCGACCTTAACCGGCAGACGCTGCGCACGGAGTCCTTTACCCACGACAAACGCGAAGAACGTCTGAATCTCGTCGGTCATCCCCCGGACTAAGGGCTCCATAACTTGGCCTCTAAAACCTCATAAATAAAGGCGCGACGGGCGATGGCCCGAAATCTCCAATTGTCCCTCTACGAAGGCTGCGGGTCGGGAACGCGGACGTTGTTCCGGTCGCGTAGGTGAGCCTA
>JBAUZZ010000215.1:0-7011 GCA_049585495.1 Chthoniobacterales bacterium
GGATCAAGAAACCGAAGCCGCAATCACTGCCATACCAATCCCTGCTCCGCAGCCTTGATTGTGCAATAGAGACTTCCGCGAAGATGAAATTTCTCCTCGGTCAGATAGAGGACGTGGGTGTTCGGCGCGGCCCAGCGATTGATTTCGCATCGACGTTTTGCCGCGGCCTTTTCGCTCCGGTGGTAGAGCAAGAGCGGAATCAGCGCAATCGCTGAACTTCGGGAAATACCCGCGAAGCAATGCACTACGAGGTTCGCCGTTGCCGGATCCGAATGCGCGGCCTTAGCCCAGCGTTCCGAAAACCGGTAGACCTCTTCGATATGCGACGCGGTTGCAATGTTCGGGCCATCCATAAGGTCGTAGAACGCCAGATTAATGCGATTGCCGGAGAACTCCGGCCGCGGTATTGGGTTGGCTTCTTCTTCTCGGATGCTGACAACCCAGTGACGGCCGGCCGAGAGCACCATTAAGTCGAACGCGGCCCGGCTAAGAATCTGAATCGGCGCAGGCTCCATACCCTCGAGAATTGCCTCGACCAGTATTTCGTTGGGAATTATCGACGCGATCCAGGAAAAGGGCTCCCCCCACGATCATCTTTTGGGCGAGCCTCATTAACCTTGAGTTTCCGGCCGCCTATATCCTTTCCATCGAGACCCTTGATTGCCGCGTTACCTTCCGAGACATTGCCCATCGTAACGAACCCAAAGCCGCGCGACTGGCCGGTTTCGCGATCCATAATCAGTTTGACTTCAGAAACAGTGCCGAACGGCTCAAAGAGTTCCCTCAGTGTGCGTTCTGTCACGTCAAAGGAAAAATTTCCGACGTAAAGCTTCATGATGAAAGGTGATTTAATCCGATTGTCAGCTGCAGAGCCATTCCCAAGGCAAAATACATTACCCCACGACCACTTTCCAGACAGGTTCTCACACCCGCGGGCGGGAGCGGTTCGGACGGCCGAGCAGTTGGCCGACGAATTGGGAATGTCAGTCTGGAGTTTGAAACGCTGCAGCAAGCTTTATGGCAAGGACTCGGCAGTTGGTGGGCCCGTCCGGGGGTGCGACCCACCAACTGCCGCGTCTTTACGATCAAAAACGTCACGTTGGCTTATATCGAATGAGTCTTGCACGGAGGACACGGAGTCACGGAAGATTCTTTGGCCACGATCGCACAAGTTGGGGGGTGCCAGCCGCTTCGCCGACGACTTCATCTACCTATTGCTCGGGGTTAAATTGCGTAATGCTCCGGTGCGGTCAACGATTTGGATCCGGCGGATTTAGGGCCTACATTGAAGGATGTTTCAGATGATACCCGAAAGTTCCGGACGGCTTGTCGCCCTCCGCGTTGCGGGAAGCTCACAAAAGAGGACATGGTTTCGGTAGCTCCTCCGCTTGAAGAAAAGATTCGAGAAAACGGGAAAGTGGATTTGTTCTGTGACATGACGGACTTGCACGGTTGGAGTCTCGGCGGGTTTTGGGCTGAACTGAAATTTGACGCCAAACACGCGAAAGACTTCCGACGAGTCGCCGTCATCACCGGCAAACCACTTCACCGGTTCATGGCGTCAATGCTTAGACCATTCACGTCGGCGGAAATAAGATGTTTTCAACAAGAGAAAAAAACAGACGCTCTAACCTGGATTTCCCACAACTGATCGCGCTAAACGTCGGTCGCTCGTTCTAGAGTGTAAGTTCGGCGGCCGAACATCGATGCCCTTTGAACGTTGACCTGCAACTCGAGCGAATCGATTTTTTGACGGCGCAGGCTGCAAACCTGGATGGTTTTCTTTTAGTCGAATGATCCTTGGAAGGGCCTAAGCGTACGATTTTTTCCGTTTCGTGAGGTCAGGCGTAGTAGCATCAGAAGACTGATAGATTCAGTCTGATAGTGAGATGAACGACTCTTCCTCCTCGCGGAGTCCTACCAACTACTTCGCCTTGCGCGCCGGCCTTTTCCTGGCCGCCGCCTGCCTGCCCTCCAGTTGCGCTTTATGGGCATTAAGAATGGCGGCGAGTAAGCCGGGAAAGCGGCCTTCAATTTCCGAACAACGCGAAGTGTTATGCATCTCGACTCCGCGGCGTTCGGCCCGAATCAGACCAGCTTCGCGTAAAGCTTTGAAGTGATGCGACAGGGTCGACTTAGGGATTGGCCTTTCGCTGACGTTTAGAAAATTAGAGCAGTTGAAAGCGCAATTTGCGGTGGCAATATCAGCGAAAATCGCGACTCGCACCGGATCGGACAGGGCGTGGAGGATACCCTCGACGGTGACGTCTTCGATGGGGGGATGAAACAGAGGTCTCATACCGCTGGCAACATAAGCGCATTTGACAAATTGTTCAATAGTTCGTAATCTTCGAACTGAAGTTCAATAATGCTGAACTAAGGAAGTAGTAGCTCTTCACCATATCCAATTTCACATCTACACACATGAGTAAGCTAAAAGGTAAAGTCGCTGTCGTTACCGGCGCTTCCAAAGGCATCGGTGCGGGTATCGCTAAAGCTCTGGCCGCTGAAGGCGCCTCCGTGGTGGTTAACTATGCCTCTAGTAAGTCGGGTGCTGACGCCGTCGTCGACGCCATCGCTAAAGCCGGAGGAACCGCCGTAGCCGTGGGCGGCGATGTATCCAAGGCTGCCGATACAGAACGCATCATTAGCGCAGCCATCAAAAACTATGGGCGGCTCGACATCCTGGTCAACAACTCCGGAGTTTACGAATTTTCGCCCATTGAAGCGGTGACTGAAGAACAATTCCACCGGATCTTCAATATCAACGTGCTCGGAGTGATTTTGACCACCCAGGCTGCGGTAAAACACCTAGGCGAAGGCGGTAGCATCATCAACATCGGTTCCGGCGCCAGCCTGATGACGCCTCCGAACTCGACGGTTTACACTGCGACCAAGGGCGCTCTCGATGCCATCACTGGAGTGCTAGCCCGCGAACTCGGTCCCAGAAAGATCCGAGTCAATAGCATCAATCCCGGGATGGTTGAAACCGAGGGAACTCACACTGGCGGGTTTATCGGCTCTGACTTCGAGAAAGCGTTGGTTGCCCAGACCCCGTTGGGCCGAATCGGGCAAGTTACTGATATCGCTCCAGTCGCGGTTTTTCTGGCGTCGGACGATTCCCATTGGCTGACGGGTGAACACCTGCTGGCGAGTGGTGGGCTCCGCTAAGGATGGCCATCGCTGTCCATTAGTTCATCAAGACGGTAACTTAGATCAATTGACCCTCTCTCATGAAAAATAAAAACATTCTCATTACTGGCGGAACGACCGGCATCGGCCTGGCCACGGCCCAACTGCTAAGCGCCGAAGGCGCGAAGGTCATCGTAACCGGGCGCAATCCCGAGACTCTCGCTGCCGCCAAAAAAATTCTCACTGGCGTGGTGGTCCTTCCCTCGGACGCGGCTGATCTGGCTGCCGCCCAGGCGCTGGGTGACGAGATCAAAAAATATGTGGATCATCTCGATGGAGCCTTCCTGAACGCGGGCGTCGCGGCCTTCGCACCGATCGAAGCGACAACACCTAAGATCTACGACGACCTGTTCAATGTGAATGTCCGAGGTCTCTACTTCCAGCTTCAATCGCTACTGTCGGTGTTAGGCACTCCCAGCTCCGTAGTGTTCACATCGTCCATTGCCGGTTCTATCGCATTCCCGACTACATCGATCTATTCGGCAACAAAGGCTGCCGTCAACTCCCTTGGTAAGACCTTAGCGGTCGAGTTGGCTCAACGCGGCATACGAGTGAACGTGTTGAGCCCAGGCCCAATCGATACACCCATCTTAGGAAAGATGGGTCTCCCGCCCGATCAGCAGAAAGGGTTTGAGGAAACCATTGTCGCCAAGTCGCTACTAAAGCGGATTGGTACAGCCGACGAAGTGGCCCGGGCAGCAAGATTCCTGCTCTCTGAGGATTCCAGCAATATTACCGGCACTGAGCTCATCATCGACGGCGGGGTCCGGCTGACCTAGGTTGGCCGACTTTCTATATAATGTCCCTCTGGATAGCCAGAGGCGGATCAATGAAAACCGAGACTATTACTCCTAGAATAGCTGCTCCTCTTCCGGCGCTCGTTCACGAATGACAAATGACAGATGGCAAATTCGGAGCGCTCACCGTGGCCCAGATGTAAGAGCGAGATAACCTGCTATCTCTCATTTGTCGACAGGGATGTTAGGCAAAGGCCGGGGCATAGTCGCGCGCAAACTCTGAAAAGTTGCCCGGGCTCCGGCCCAATGCTTCAAGTACACCCGATTCGGCGCCGGCAGCCTCGCCACGACGATACATCGCGAATTCTTCAAGCAGACCGTCCGCTTGCCAGGCTGGAAAACCCAAGTCAACCAGCGCCTCTCGCATGGCCTCAGGCGGGATGTCGACAAACGAGATGACACGACCGAGCGCCGCCGATAGTTGCATCGCCATCTCTTCAAAACTCAACGCTTGCGGGCCGGTGAGCGAGTAGCTCTTGTTGTCATGCTGCGAACTGGTCAGCGCCCCTGTCGCGACGTCCGCCAGGTCGCGGACATCCACGGCAGGATCTTCGTGAGCAGAGCCGGTAACGATTACCGGCTGCTTTCAGTGCGCAAGAGCGTATCGTGAGCCTATAGGCGAGCAAGGGGTGTTCGTGAGCTATGGAAAGCAGCAGCAGCAATTATCTAACTGGGATCGCGTTGGTTACAATGGCACTAGGAAACATGTGGCGAACGGTGTCGCGTGCATCTCGGGATGTAGCCGCTTGCACGATGGTAGTGTGCCGACTTCCGTGACTCGAGAAGTAGACTCGATAGCTTTTTACATTCCCGGCAAATGCACTTCCGGCAATCGCTAGACCACATAGAATGATGATTAGTTTTTTCATGCTCAGAAATAGACAAAACAAAGTCGCAATTTGCTTGTTCGTTTGTTTTCAGTCTAAAGGCGCGGATCTTCGTGAGTTGCTCTCAAATGGGCAATTGGGGCTTTTGCCTACGTCGTGGGGGAGTTTTTGCTTTTTTCATGCGAAACTTTTCGGAAGAGCGCAAATCTTCTCGTGAGGACAAGAGCCAACCGGGAAATTTATTGTGGTTTCCCGGATTGTCGTATTCCTGCCGCTTAAACCGTTCCAGCTTCTTCTGGATTCGGTATTGTTGTTTGGAAGGGCAGTGGCCGATAAAGTTGTGGATTTCGACAAGTTTGTAGTACAGATCCAAGAGCAACTGGTTCTCTTTGGTCAAACTCGTATCAGCTAATTCAGGTTCGAGGGGTTCAAGGGGGAGAAATTCAGTCATTTTTCTTTTTTCCTTTGTGCGAAATTCAACCTGCTCCTTCGGTTGGCTCTTGGCGGCGAGAATTCTTCCAGCTTTTTAGCCTCCTGCACGCATCTCTCAGCTTCTTCCGGTGAATAGCCTCTCCTGATCAGAGCACGAACAGCGAACTCTTCCCATTTGGTTTTCACGATGCCTCCAGTGTATCCGAATGGCCAATGGCAGTACAAATCCAAAAAATGTGTTTATGAATATTTGTGGAAATAATCAGGGGAACCAATTGAGCGGCGGATCTTCGCGAGTTGCTATGCTCTAGGCGGAAAAAAGGACGAGCAACCGGAAAAGGTTTCAAACCGGCTGCTCGCCTATCATGCTAGAATTCGGCGCGTCTTAAACACCAAACCGCAGCCCTAGCCGAGGACTGCGAGGTTGAGTCCTATCAGGAAGCAGCGGGAGAAGGCAATCACCTTCTTCTCTTCCAGCGGCTATTCGGTCGATCTTATCCCTCGGCAGAGTCTGCCGGTATAGACCGCGCAATCGACTGCTACGCAATTTTTGGACCGCTGGTTTCCATCCAATTTTTGATTAGTGCGTCGTGACGTGCTCGTGCTTCCGCGACTTTGGCGAGGAAGACTTCCTTTGACCGATATTTCCGCTCAGAGATCGCCATGAGTTCCGTCGCGTACAGAAATAAAGCTTCGAACGGCACATTTTTGTTGTTGCTAGCCTGTGCCGCGTCAAATGCGGTCTTCCAATAATCAAAAGCAGTCTTGTACATAAGCTTTCGACGTGCCTTTCGTTCCCCAAAGTATCCGTTAATCAGGTTTGCTAGCTGACTTATTGCTGCTCCCAAGATCGTCCCGAGTAACGTGGCCGTTGCGCTATCGACTTTCATAAAATCGTTTCGTTGACCTTCACCAAAGGCTAGGCCGAAGCAGGCGGGAAAGCGATCAGACTCGATACTTTTCGGGATGGGTTTGGATGTCCCAAATCTCCCGGCATTCGTCGAGGAATTCAGATTCCGTCACGCCTAGACGGATTGCTCTTTCAATCAGAGGAACGAGAGCAACGGCAATTATATCCTTCTGCAGTTCGGGATTCTCATGCTCTTTCCTGATTTGCTCCCCCAGATGTTGGGAGAGAGTTTCCACTAACCTCCTAAGTTCGTCATCCATGCGCATAGTCCCAATTTGTGACCGGCTAGAGGGGGAATCAACCTCTCGCGGGAAATGCGATTCGCGAAACAAAGGAGGTGTGATCCGGTTTTCTCATCCTTCTGAATCACACCTCGCGTTTCCACACGATGTCAAAGAAAAAGCTATCACGAAGCAGCTTTGAAAGCGATCACTGAAACTTTCAGATTCTACCGAATCGCTTTAGGGTCTGCCTGATGAAAGAGGACCAAAGTGCGCTGATGATTCTTATGGTCACGGATCAATCCGTTGTCGGAGGAAAAGGTTCACTGGTTGAGGTCCAGCCATTCTATCCTTTGACGGATGCCACACCGAAGAACCTGCAAGCGGAATTTGACCTTGCTTCGCTAGGCGAGGTTGAAAGTGTGCGTGGACCTTCTGGCGATCCTCCTAAATGGACCGTCGAATACAAAGGTTTCGGCCAAGAAGGGTGACCGGATCAAACCGAAAGAGTGAGGGAAATCAACCTCTCGCGGGAAGACGCGATCACGTCTTCGGATACGATCTGCTATCGTCGCAGAGATCACGATATATTTTCGCAGCGTCCTCTTTGCCCACAAATGCCGCGAATATAT
>JBAUZZ010000216.1:0-74540 GCA_049585495.1 Chthoniobacterales bacterium
GGTTGAGGCAAACCTCCGGCTGGTGATTTCGATTGCCAAAAAATATACAAATCGCGGCCTTTCCTTTCTGGACCTTATCCAGGAAGGCAATATGGGCCTGATGAAAGCCGTCGAAAAGTTCGAGTACCGGCGCGGCTATAAATTTTCGACCTATGCAACCTGGTGGATTCGACAGGCGATCACGAGATCGATTGCGGACCAGGCGCGCACGATTCGGATTCCGGTTCATATGATCGAGACGATCAACAAGCTGATGCGTGTGCAGAAGCAGCTGGTTCAGGAGTATGGGCGTGAACCTACTCCAGAAGAAGTCTCGGAGGAGATCCAGTTACCAGTCGAACGCGTCCGGGCGGTCCTTAAGATGGCCCAGCAACCAATCTCGCTGCAGTCTCCGGTAGGCGACAGTGACGATACTAGCTTCGGAGATTTCATTGAGGACAAAGGAGCGGAAAATCCGAGCGAGATGACGGCGATCGTCCTCCTGCGCGAGAAGATCCGCGACGTCCTGGATACGCTGACGGAGCGGGAACGACAAGTACTGGAACAGCGGTTTGGCTTGGTTGATGGTTACAGCCGAACCCTGGAAGAGGTCGGACGGCAGTTCAAGGTTACTCGCGAACGAATCCGCCAAATCGAAGCCAAAGCGCTCCGCAAAATGCGACATCCGACCAGGATCCGACAGTTGGAAGGTTTCCTTGAGGCCGGGGATTAGTGCGCGTTCGTGGCAAGTTCTGCGTGCCGGGTTCTGGATTCCCAGGGCGGTAGGCGAGAATTTATTGGAGCCGCCGGGCAGGCAGCCGCCGGGCAGGCGGCGCAGCTGTAAGGCAAGGCTAGATTTATTTTGAAGTTGGCTTGTGGCGCGACTGCCAGCCCACAGTCGCTACGCCCGCCCGCAACGCTGTCGCGTAGCGACTGCGGGCGAGGCGACCGCGTTGCGCGCGGGGTTCAGCGGCCTTGTCAGACGAGGTCGTTGCTCCAGTTCGTCATCAATCTAGAAATCGGCTCTCCGCCAAGGCGGATCGCCCTACCTCCGCAGGGAACTCGGAACCTGGAACTTCTTTTCAGTTGCTTATGCCGAAATTAGAATTTTCTTACTGAGGATCGGCATTTCGGCGGATATCGAGGGCTAGCAACTGTGAAACTTTGGCTAGACTAGGGTGTTCAATTCTAAGCAATGAAGGATCCAGAACACGACGATCTTTGGGCCCTCCTCGGTCGGGCGAGGACGCAGGAGCCTTCTCAGTTTTTCACAGCGAAGGTCATGGCTGCGGTTCGTCAGGTGAACGAACGCCGAGGAATCTTCTGGCGCAATTGGCTTCGCTATGGGCTCCCCGGCGCGCTGGCAGGTGCGCTGGCCGTTTTTTTGACTCTATTTGCGATTCCACACGGGCGAAATGCGAATACCAGGCCGATCATCGTGGCTCAAACCGAGCCGAGCGATGTCGCGGTTATCGCAGATCTGGATTACAATCTCGCCTCTGAGGAATCTTCCGTATGGCTAGATTCCTCTGCGCAGTAACCCTTCTCCTGATCATCGCGGGAGTAGGTCGTGCACAGGCGCCTACCCCAAGCGCCTCCCCTCAACCATCGGGCACGGGTCGCCTCGACGCGACGCGTCATTCCGCGGAGCAGTCGCCGCAGTTATCGGAGCCATCGCAGAAATCACGATCGACAGGTACCCTTCACCCTGAAAGCACTCATCGTTCTGCTGAGCAGCAACAGCCCCAATCGCCTGAACAGCAGCAAAAATTCCTTGAGAACCTTCATCGCTGGCAGGCATTGAGCCCTGAGGAACGTGAGGTTTTGCGCCAGCGGCAACGGCTGAACGAAAAGAAGCGAGAAGAGTCGATAACGGAGGCTTACCAAAAGTCCGGCTTACATCTAAGTGAGGAACAACGCCAGCAATTCCGAAAACGCTACCTGCAGGAACGGAGTAAGTTAGAGGAACAACTTCTGAAGGAAACCCAGGAGAAGAGGCAAGCCGGCAATGCCGCGATTATCGAAGACCTGAAGAAAGAGTTCGCAGCCGGCCCGTCCGGAACAAATCCATCGACGGGCAACCCGTCAACGGCGAGCCACTAGCCTGCATCGCTCACGGATTCGTGAGCGATGCAGGCTTTGGTATTTCCGAAGCAACTTCAAGTATCGAATCGCATCTCGGATTGGGTGGATTTTGCTTTGTTCGTTACCGTAAATCGCCCGCACCGTCACAAATTCGATCCCGAACCCGCTCCGGCAGGCCAGAAGCAGGCTTTCGGTCTCAAAGGCAAAACCGTTGTTCGAAGCTAGCAGCAGCGGGACAAGATCACGGTGAGCGAGGCGGTATCCGCACTGACTGTCGGGCAGTGCTCGCCCGCACAATCTTCCGATCTGCCAGGACATGAACCGATTCGTCCAACGACGGACCGCGGGCATGCTTTCGAGGTTCTGCATCCGATTGCCCACAATCAGCCTGGCCCCGGTGTACCGCGCCGCATTCAGGAAGTTCGGAATTTCAGCCGGTTCGTGTTGGCCGTCTGCGTCTAAGAAGAGAAAATAACCAACCCTGAACGACAAGCCATGCTTCAAGCCGGTCTTAATGGCAGCTCCCTTGCCTTGATTTGACGGGTGCCGGATGACCTCAGCCCCTTCGGCTTCGGCTATGGTGGCGGTCCGATCAGCGGAGCCATCGTCTACGACAATCACGCGATCCAGATGCGCCAGAACGCCTCGAACGACAGCGCCGATGAAGCGCTCCTCGCCGAACGCCGGGATAATCGCGCAGACAGTCTCTCTGGTCGCTTCGTTGACTGGCAGAGCTTCGGTCACACTAAGAGCTTTCCCGCTCGCAATAGGGCCAGCGATTTTCGTGGCAGAGAATTTTGCCGGCTAGACACGACGATGGACGGGGTGGTAATCGCCAGCGTGATAGGAACTACGCACCAACGGGCCGGAAGCGACGTATTCGAAGCCCTTTGAGGTAGCAATTCGCTTGTATAGTTCGAACGCTTCGGGTCGAATGTATTCTACAACCGGAAGATGTCCGGGGGTTGGGCGGAGATACTGGCCAAGTGTCAGCACCTGAACGTTTGCCTCCCTGAGATCGTCCATCGCCTGAAACAGCTCAATTTCAGTTTCCCCGAGTCCCAGCATGATTCCGCTCTTAGTCACTACCCCCGGATCGAGCTCCTTTGCCCCTCTCAAGACGTTCAAAGAAAGCCGGTACTTGGCGCGGGAGCGCACGAACGGCGTCAAACGCTCCACGGTCTCCAGGTTATGATTAAATATGTCCGGCCGAGCAGCCAGCACCGCGCTCAGTGAGCTCTGTTTGCCGTTAAAGTCGGGGGTGAGCACCTCAATCACGATGGAAGAGTCGAGGGCGCGAATCGCGCGAATCGTCTCAGCGAAATGGTGGGCGCCCCCGTCAGACAGATCGTCTCTCGCCACTGCGGTAATTACGACGTGTTTCAGGCGCAAGCGTTGCACCGCTTCGGCGACGCGATCGGGTTCATCGGCCTCAAGAGCACCCGGCTTAGCTGTGGTAACAGCGCAAAATCCGCAAGCCCGAGTACACCGCTCCCCTGCAATCATGAACGTAGCCGTTCCCTGGCTCCAGCATTCCCAGCGGTTTGGGCACTGAGCGGACTCACATACGGTGTGCAGTTTGAGGTCCGCAATCAGGGCTTTCGTCGAGAAGAAGACTGGATTGGACGGCAACCGGACTTTGATCCACTCGGGTTTCTTCGTCTGGTGCAGGGCGGGATCAATCTTTGAGCAAGACATCGGCAAGCAACGATACCTTAGGGGGAGCCAAGCCAAAAGCAAAGTAATCCAGGGGTGCGAAATATGACAGCCGAAGGCTTGTAGGGCGGCTGGGTCAGCCGCCGGGGCCATCCTTGCCCGGATCAGGAGAGCTTGCTCGATGAATGAAGTGAAAGACCCCTAGTTCCGGCGCGTGAGCCACGCGCCCTACAGACCGGGATGCTTCGTCGCTGACGCGTTCGGAGCCGGGGAAGGCGAAGCCGGCTCTAGATTCTAAATTCTTTCCCAGCCAGATTAGCGTTTGGAGAACTGGAAGCGCTTGCGAGCGCCGGGCTGACCCGACTTCTTCCGCTCTCTCATCCGTGGGTCGCGCGTCAGGAGGCCTTCTTCTTTCAAGGCGGGCCGCATGCTCAAATCAAATTCGAGAAGTGCTCGCGCAATGCCTAGCCGGACCGCACCGGCCTGACCATCAATGCCTCCTCCCGCCGCCTTGACCCTAACGTCGAAGGTGTTGGCTGTCTTGGTCACTTCGAATGGTTTCAACACGATAAGCTGAAGCGATGGGGACGGAAAATACTCTTCCAAAGGGCGTCCGTTCACCTCGATCTTCCCAGTCCCCCGCCAAAGACGAACCTGAGCGACTGCTGTTTTGCGTCGGCCGGTAGCGAAAAATACGTCTGACATATGCGCAATGATTTAGCTGACCAAAATCGGCTGCTGAGCTTCATGCGGATGTTGTTCTCCGCGATAGACCTTCAGCTTGGTAAATACGGCCCGCCCCAGCCGGTTGTGCGGGATCATTCCTTTGACCGCCCGTTCAATCAAAAGTTCCGGGCGGCGTTGCCGGCGCTGCTGCGCAGTCTCGGCCTTGTGACCGCCGACGTACCCGGAGAAGCTCATGTATCTTTTCTGCAACTCCTTCTTCCCGGTCAGCCGAATCTTATCCGCGTTGACTACGACCACAAAGTCGCCCGTGTCAACGTGCGAGGTGAAGATAGCTTTTCCCTTGCCGCGGAGCAGATTCGCAACTTTAACCGCAACGCGGCCCAGAGGCTGACCCTTTGCGTCGACGATGAACCATTTTCGATCTAACTCACCCGCTTTCGCCGAATATGTCTTCATTACATTCGTCCAGAAAAGAGCGGAAAGACTATTGCTCGGGCTCCGCCCTGTCAATCGGTTTCTGCATCCCGCATCCGACAAGCCCCTGGGAGAACAACTGGCGTTCCGAGCGCTCCGGTGCTATTGCGCCGGTATGACGCGTTGGACTCTAATTTTGGGGTGGCTTGCTTTAGGCGTGTTGCCGTTGACCGCCGCGGATTTGAACAGCGCTCTCCTCCGGGCTGACAAACTCGAAGATGCAAACAGGTTTAAGGAGGCGTTGGACACATTGAAGGAGGCTGACCGAACGAGTCCGGAGAACCCTGCTGTCCTCAGGCGGTTGTCACAGGTGTATTCAGACTTGATTGACATTACTTCAAACGCAGGGGCGAAGAAAGAATATGCCCAGCTTGCACTGGCCAACGCGAAGCGAGCGGTAGAAAAGGCGCCGAACGACGCCGAAGCCCATCTTGCGCTGTCGATCGCTTATGGAAAAATCACCGACTATGTCGATAACAAAACGAAGATCGAGTACTCAAAGTATTTGAAGTCCGAGGCGGAGCAGGCGATCGAGCTCAATCCGAAATTGGATGACCCCTACGAGATTCTCGCGCGTTGGAATTTCGAGATGGCGAGTTTGAATCCGATTGAGCGAGGGTTTGCGCAACTCTTTTACGGCCAGTTACCGCCCGCTTCCAGGGACAAGGCGCTGGAATATTTTCGCAAGGCGATTTCGCTGGCACCGAATCGAATCATCCATCACGCCGAATACGCTCGCGCGCTGGAGCAAATGGGGCGCACGAGTGAAGCAAAGGTTGAATGGCGCAAAGTCATGCAGTTGAAACCAACAGACGAGGGCGATCAAAAGTACCAGGCGGAGGCAGCGGCCAATAGTAAATAGCCGATAGCCAATAGCCAATGGCAGATAGCCAATAGATGACGAATGACAAATGACGGATGACAAACCGAACCCGTGGGAGCTTCGACCAAGAGTTCAACCCGATTGGTGGGGCGATTCGCCTTGGCGCAAAGCTGCACGGCTCGATCTGTTATTTGTCATTTGTCATCGCGCCTTTGCATCTGTCATCTGTCATTTGTCACAGCTCCTTCGGCTCTTTCCGACCATCAAGGCTAACCATCCGAACAACATCCCGAGCCCGCCGAGCGGCGTGATTGCACCGACCCCTTTCCAATTCGTCAGAGCCAAGACGTAAAGTGACCCGCTAAAGATGGCGACGCCGGAAAAAATGAGGTAGAATCCTGCTTTCGGAACCGGCCGCCATGTGCTCAGCGTCAGAAGTACTACGCCGTGAACCAGGTGATACAAGACCGCAGTTTGCCAGAACTGGGTTGTGCCCAGCGTTACCAACCTTCCCTGGAGCGCATGGGCGCCGAACGCGCCCAGTAAAATTGCCAGAAAACCAAACGTCGCCGCAACATTTCTCTCCAACGCGTTGTTCATGGTAATCGAAGAAGTGACAAAGGATCTATGAGAAGGTTACTCATTTGCTCCGCCCTTCTGGGTATCGTGACGCCAGCCTTTTCGCAAGACCTCGACGAGCTTATCAAACAGGCCGACCAATATGAGAGAAACGGAGAAACCGATCTCGCGCTCGGCTCGCTCAGGCAGGCCGAGCAGGTCTCGGCCGATAATCCTCGGGTCGAGAAGCGTTTGGCTCGTGAGTACATTCGAAAGATCGAAGATGCGGCGGATCCTGCGGCTCGCAAAAGATATGGAGAATTGTCACTCGAACTGGCACAGAAGGCGGCCAGGAAACTCCCCGACGACCCTGAAGCCAGAGTGGGCTTGGCGGCGGCCTACGGTAAAATGTTGGAAATGGTCGACGACAAGACGAAGATCGAATATTCCCGGCGCGTTTATGCCGAGGCGACCAGAGGAGTGGCGCTTGACCCCAATAATGATTTCGGGCACCTGATCATTGCTCGATGGAATTTCGAGATGGCAAGCCTCAACCCAGTCATGAAAGGATTCGCCCAGATTGTCTATGGCCGATTCCCGACCGCTTCGAAAGAGGAGGCAGTCGTGGAATTCAAGAAAGCAATTCAGCTCGCCCCGGAGCGAATCACCCATCATGCGGAGTGCGCCAAAGTGCTGGACGCTCTGGGAGAGAAGGATGCGGCGCACCGAGAATGGGCGAAAGTAACGGTATTGAAGGCGACCGATTCCCAAGATAGACGTTATCAGGCGGCTGCGATTGAACGGCTGAAATCGCCCGCCTCGGTGCCTGCGGAACAAATATTGCCCGACCTGCTTGGACCTGATAAGTCGGGGAGTACGCGGAATGCCGTCGGAAACCTGCCGTAGCCTCGATGTTTTCTGTCTACTTTGCGGGCGAGCTTTTTTCCGGTAAGCATCTTCTCGGCAATGCTGCTCTCGCGGAGGCGGTCGCCAAGGCGTCAAATCTTCAATTCGTTTGTGTCCTGCCGCAAACATTCGAACCTCGTAGTCTCGGCCCTAGAGGCATCCGCGACGAAGACCTCGTCAACCTGATCAGTTGTGATCTGGCCATTTTCAATTTCGACGGCGGGGAAGTCGACTCTGGCACGGTGGTGGAGTTTCTTTTCGCGAAATTCGCGGACATTCCGTCGCTCCTTTTGCGGACCGACTTTCGACGGGCGGGCGATGCCGGGGACGACCCGTGGAATTTGATGATGAGCTTTTACCCGAGAACCCGGGCTCTGTGCCTGAACAGTATGGAGATCTACGGCTTATCGATCCGTAAAGGGTCGAATCCGGTTCGGGCGGCACAAAACATGATCGAGGCGATCGCGGACAGCGTTGTTCGGGAACTCCAGATTTTAGCGGAGTCAAAGCCAATCTTACCTGCCGAGCTAAATGAACCGGTGTACCGCTGGCTCGGTGCGTTCCCGGATTTCCAAACTTCGGAGAGCGCAAATCGAATCATGGCCGCTCTGGCCCAGAAGAAGGCCAAACGACTTCTGTGAAATCCTCAAAACAAGGCGACACGGCTTTATGCCAAAGAATTTCCAGCCGGTCTTAGACGAGCTTCAGAAACTGATTGTACAAGCGAGAACAGGTCGCTTGGCCACGACGGACGAACAGCACGGTGCCGGGTTATTCCGCGATCTTGTTCTCGCCGGTGGTAAAGCTCTCGGGAGCGCCCTGGGGCTCCTCCAGGAGTTGCCGTGGTATATCTGTGTCGCCGGCATCGTCGAGGCGTGGTCCGAACTTACGCCTGCCCGGCGGCGGAGTTTTTTGGGCGCGCTAAACCAGCTCAAATCTGAGGCAGGTAAGCGGATGTGTCTCAGCATCGCAAGAGGACTCCACAAGGTTGATTCGACGGCTGCCGGAAAGTTGCTCGTTACCACTCTGCGGGAGCTTCACCCATCCGCGGCATTCGACCCCAGGGACCGCCAGATGTTTTTCAGCGTACTAATCGGCAAGAATAAGCCTTGGCTGCTCCAGTTTGACCTAAAGTCTCTTGAGCAAACGGACGCGGAGTTTTTCGCCCTCTGCGCGCTCGAGTGCTGCGGTTCCGCCAACCCGCCATCGGCAATCGCGGTAATCCAATGGGCCAAACCTTATCGGTCTTTGAACACGCTCCCTGAGGCTATTCAGTCGGAACTGGGGAGATCCTTTCGGAAGTGGAGTTCCAGGTGGAAAAAGGAATTGGTCAACGAGGAACTGCCCGCCTCGATTGCAGAAATTCTTCAAGAGAGGTCAGCGAAGGCGGGGAAAGCCGGTAGTACTCCTCTTGCACAGGGCGCCGACCAGCGTCGCCCTAAACCTAAGACAGACGGGAAAGAGCAGCTGGCATCGCCGGCCAGCCAACAGGCTGGCGAAGTCACGAATCTCCTGCGACAGGTCGAAGCCCGTTTTCATGACCTGCAATCCGATTTGACCGCCGCGCGGCGTCAGCTTCGTCAGAGTAGGCAGGAGAGGCCACCGGCAGAACTCGTTCGCGGAACCGAGAGCGCGGATTTAGACAAATTGCGGGAGGAAAATGCCCGGCTCACCGAAACGGTTAACCAACTTCGCCGCACGCTGAGCGAACTGGCTGATAGAAGCTTCGATGAGGCGATCAGCGGCAAAGCAGATACCGATTCCCCGATGACAGATCCAACGGCACGATTCAAGTCTTTATTGACTGTGCGCCTGCGCGAAGCAATCACGAACTATCAAGCCTTGAACCGGGAGAACCGCCCCGATGGATTGCCACTATTACTGGAAAGCATATTTCTCGTGCTGGAAGAAAGCGGCCTCAATCTTTCCGGCATAGAAGCGCCGCCGGCGGCGGTGCGAAGAAGATACTGAACGATAATAGTGAGCGCGCCGACGATCGGCCGCGCTCGCGGCATTCTGTTGTTCCATGCGTTACCTGATTGCGCCGGACAAGTTCAAAGGCACACTAAGCGCCCAAGAGGTCGCCGAAACAATCGCGTCTGCAATCAGGGATAGAGATGCGAGGGCAGCCATCGACCTCCTCCCGATCGCCGATGGTGGCGAAGGAACCGCCAGGTTGTTGGCAGCCCAGTTATCCGCGGAGCGAAACACCGTCGGAACGCTCGATCCATTGGGCCGCCCTATCGATGCAGAGTTTTTCGTTCGAGGGCACGAGGCGATTCTTGATATGAGCGCTGCCTCGGGATTATGGCGGGTAAACCCGAACGAGCGCGACCCACTCCGATCGAGTACTTACGGAACTGGAATCATCATTTGGCACCTGGTTGAGAACGGCATCGAACGAATATTCATAGGTCTGGGGGGAAGCGCGACAGTCGATGCCGGATTGGGGATGGGCGCGGCCCTCGGATATCGATTCTACGGAACTGGAGACTCCAGAATTGAGCCTTTACCTGTCGCTTTCTCCCAGATCCAAAAAGTGGAGCCCCCTCTGATGACGCGGATGCCGGAGGTCATTGGGCTGGCCGACGTACAGACAGTTTTGACTGGGCCGCGCGGCGCGACTTATACCTTTGGCCCCCAGAAGGGATTGTCTCCAGTCGAGGTCGAAGCGCTCGACCGCAGCTTGGCCAGCCTTGTTGTTCGACTCGAACAAGACCTTGGGACGAACTTCTCAAACGTCCAGAGCGCCGGTGCGGCGGGTGGGTTCGGGTATGGCATCCTGACGTTTTTGAGAGGCAAGCTCGTCTCGGGCTTCGACATGATAGCAGAAAAGCTCGAGCTTCGGAAACGGATCCGGGCGGCAGACGTCGTCATCACCGGCGAAGGCAAACTCGATCTGCAATCGTTGCAGGGAAAAGGACCATACGGAGTAGCTGTGCTGGCCAGAGAAGCAACGAAGCCAGTTTGGGCGATCGCCGGTATGATCGAAAATCGCAATCTTGTTGAGCGGCACTTCGAAAAATTGATTTCGTTAGCCGATGAGCAAGTCACTCTCGAAGAGGCGATGGGAAATCCCGTCGAGCTGCTTCGACGTCGAACGATGCAGCTGTGCGGCAACATTAGCGCCGAAGGCGCGTGAGAGCTTAGCCCAGGGTGGAGCGTAGCGGAACCCTGGGTACCTGTAAAAAAACGCGGCGTAGCTCTGAAGGAGCGGAGGAATCTGTCCAACGCGAAGGCCATAAAACTCGCTCGCTATTTCGGTGGGCGGCCGCAGTCTGCGACTCGGGGTTCGACTCTCCTGCTCCTTCAGAGCGGTGTGCCTATTGATTCAATACCCAGGGTGCCGCTTCGCTCCACCCTCTGGGCTAAGCTCTCTTACGCCTTCGGCGTGCAGCTGCTAACTCGACGCGCACGCACGGACCACTACCGGACGACGTCGGGCCGGCGGAGCGGTTTTTGCAGGTTCGGCTGCTGCCGTCGGTCAGCTGGCCTTTTGCACAAAGTCCCAAAACCCGCTTAACTTGTCGGCCAAGCGATGATACTCCGCAAAATTATCCACCTCGACATGGATTGTTTTTATGCGGCAATCGAGGTACGGGACCGCCCGGAGCTGGTCAGCCAGCCGGTGGCGGTTGGCGGGGCGCGAGATCGCCGGGGAGTATTAACCACCTGCAACTATGAAGCCCGCAAATACGGCGTTCGCTCAGCGATGCCAACCTTTCAGGCGCTACAGAAGTGCCCGCACCTGATCGTCATACCTCCGCGATTCGACGTCTATCAGGCTGAGTCGGCCAAGATTCGGGAGATTCTTTACAAGTTTGCTTCTCTCGTCGAACCCCTTTCTCTTGATGAAGCCTTTCTCGATATTTCGCACCATGACGGAGACCCCTCAGCAGTTGCCAGCATAATTCGCCACATGATCTTCCAGCGAACGGCCCTGACGGTCTCGGCGGGGATTGCTCCAAACAAAATGTTAGCCAAGATCGCCAGCGAGTGGAACAAACCAAACGGCCAACACGAAATCCGACCCGAGGATGTCGAGGCGTTTATGCTTGAACTACCAGTTGAGAAACTCTGGGGAATCGGACAGAAATCGGCGGCAAAGCTCCAGAGCCTTGGCACCCGGACGTGTGGCCAATTGCAGCGCTATTCCAGAATTCAGCTCTTCGAATTATTCGGCCGCTTTGGCCTGGAACTTTTTGACCTCTGTCGCGGGGTCGATAATCGAGAAGTGGTACCCGATCGGGTTCGCAAGTCCCTCAGCAACGAACGCACCTTCACCAGGGACTTGACCTCCCCAACGCAATGCGAGGCGCGCCTGCCGGAACTGTATGAAGACTTGATGAGCGACCTGCAGAAATCTGGAGCGGTAGACCGCGTCCGGAGTATTTTTGTCAAAATCCGTTTCTCAGATTTCACCCGAACAACGGTGGAACGCGGTGGTATGGCACTTCACCTGGACAATTTTGTTACGTTGCTTCATGAAGGTTTGCAGCGGAAGACCCTTAGTGTGCGCCTCCTCGGTCTTGGTGTGAGATTGCAGGAGGATCCCCCCGAGAATACCATGCAATTGGACCTGCAAATTTGAGCAACGGTCACCAAACACTAACAAGGAAACGAAATGAGCACGATCCCTCTGACGCAGCGCCCCGAATGGCAGGCGCTAGCGAAGAATCACGAAAAGATCAAGGATATCCATCTGCGCCAGCTATTCTCCAGTGACGCGAAGCGTGGCGAGCGGTTCGCGGTGGAAGAGGCCGGGTTGTATCTCGACTATTCGAAAAACCGCGTCACCGACGAAACTCTGCGGCTCCTTCTCGGACTCGCCGCAGCCTGCGAGCTGCGGCAACGCATCGACGCAATGTTCCGCGGCGAGAAAATCAACTTGACCGAGAACCGTGCGGTTTTGCATGTGGCTCTGCGGTCGCCGCCAGATCAGTCAATCATCTTCGACGGTGAAGATGTCGTCCCAAAGGTGCATGCGGTACTGGATCGGATGGCTGGCTTCGCCGATCGGGTGCGGAGCGGTGCCTGGAAGGGATATTCCGAAAAGCCCGTTCGCAACGTTGTCAATATCGGTATCGGTGGTTCCGACCTCGGGCCGGTGATGGCTTATGAGGCGCTCCGGCACTACAGCCGGCGTGACTTGACCTTCCGCTTTGTCTCAAACGTCGATGGCACAGATTTTGTCGAAGCGACTCACGACCTCGCACCCGATGAGACGCTATTCATCGTTTCATCGAAAACTTTTACCACGCTGGAAACAATGACCAATGCCCGGACGGCGCGTGAGTGGGCGCTGAAAGCGTTGCAGGATGAGAAGGCGATTGCCAAGCATTTCGTCGCTGTTTCAACCAATGCTGCCGAAGTTTCAAAGTTCGGGATTGATACCGCGAATATGTTCGGCTTTTGGGACTGGGTCGGCGGCCGGTACTCGATGGATTCGGCGATCGGACTCTCAACGATGCTCGCTATCGGGCCTGAGAACTTCCGCTCCTTGCTCGCCGGCTTCCACGCGATGGACGAGCACTTTCGCACTGCGCCATTCGAGCGCAACCTTCCCGTAATCATGGGGTTGCTTGCTATCTGGTACAACGATTTTTTCGGGGCGCAGACCGTCGCGGTCCTTCCTTACGATCAGTACCTCAAGCGTTTCCCGGCCTACCTCCAACAGTTGACCATGGAGAGCAATGGCAAGCATGTGACGCTGGGTGGCGCAGCGGTAGAATATGAAACCGGGCCCATCTATTGGGGCGAGCCTGGCACAAATGGCCAACACTCGTTCTATCAACTGATCCATCAAGGGACGAAGCTAATTCCGTGCGACTTTATTGGCTTCTGCCAATCGCTGAACCCTCTAGGCAATCATCACAACGTTCTCATGTCGAATATGTTCGCGCAGGCCGAGGCGTTGGCGTTTGGCAAAACCCCGGAGGCTGTCAAGGCCGAAGGCACAGCAGATTGGCTGGTGCCGCATCGGACTTTCGAGGGCAACCGCCCCTCCAATACTCTCCTCGCGGAACGCTTAACCCCGGAAACGCTGGGCAAACTGGTTGCGCTTTACGAGCACAGCGTCTTCACCCAAGGCGCCATTTGGGACATCGACTCATTCGACCAGTGGGGAGTCGAACTCGGTAAGGTGCTGGCGAAGCGGATCATCCCCGAGCTTGAGCAGGCCGGCGATCCGGAACTGGCCCACGATAGCTCCACGAACAGATTGATTCATTATTACCGGAAGCGGAAAGGCGGACGATGAGCGCGTCGAATCAATCCAGGGAGGAACAGACTTCCTTGAAACGGCAGGCAGCCGGGCGCGCCGTTGAGTTTGTGCAGTCGGGTATGATCATAGGCTTGGGTACCGGCTCAACGGCAATTTTTGCAACCCGTCGCATCGCTGAATTGTGGAAGGTCGGTCAACTCAAGAACATCACCGGATTCGCGACTTCGAAGGCAGTTTGGCAAGAAGCGCTACATCTCGGCATCCCGATGATGGACGACGAGATGCCGCGAGCCATCGACCTGACTATAGATGGCGCGGACGAGGTGGACCCTGAGCTGCATCTGATCAAAGGAGGCGGTGGCGCGTTGCTGCGGGAAAAGATCGTGGCCCAAGCGAGCCGGCGCGTGATTATTGTTGTCGACGACACCAAACTGTCTCCGCACCTCGGCAACAATCACTCGCTTCCGGTCGAAGTCCTCGCCTTCGGTTGGTGTTCTCAGCGCCGCTACCTCGAATCGCTCGGAGCCGCAGTCGAAGTGCGGAAGAATTCAGACGGCCAGGAGTTTGCCACGGACTCGGGCAATATGATCCTGGACTGCGCTTTTGGCGCGATCGAGAACCCCGTCAAGCTCGGTGCAGATCTAAGTGCTCGTGCCGGGATCGTGGAGCACGGCCTGTTTCTCGGCCTGGCCACCGACCTGATTGTCGCGAGTCAGTCCGGAGTTCGACATCTCCAACGCGATCACTAACCCGCAATTTTTGTGCAAAATGCCCGCAAGTTCGGATCCAAATCCGGTAGGGCCAAGTTCCACCTTGGCCTAAGCCCAGGAGGTAGTAGCTTCGGCTCCAGCACGTGCTTCTACACGTCCACTGGAGTTTGGACATTTGAAGGTTACCCGACGCTAGCAGTCCCAGCCAGTCTGTCCCGGAGGGACATATGAGAGTAGCCCGTTGGCCTAATATTGTTCGAGACGATCTTACCGGGAAAACTTTCGGATGAAGTCGTACGGATAGGGCAGAGGCACTTCGCTGGCGGAATCCAGCTTCCTGATTTGTTTGTCGGACAATGCCCAGCCGACAGCGCCGAGATTACTTTCCAGTTGCTCCATTCTTCGCGCGCCGATAATCGGAGCCGTGACTCCAGGTTGGTGCAGCAGCCAATTTAGCGCGACTTGGGCCGCCGACCGTTTTGACTCGTCAGCCACTTCGTGCAAGGCGTCCAGAACTCTCCAGGTGTGCTCGTTATTATAAGCGCTCCACTTCTCACTCCAGTCCTTCTCTTCAGCGATCTGAATCCGACTCCCCTCCGGAGGCGCACTCATGCCGCGCCGGAATTTCCCGGAAAGCCAGCCACCGCGGAGTGGACTCCACGGGATCACGCCGAGCCCCTCCCGTTGGGCCAGCGGAATCAGTTCCCATTCAGTCGAACGGCATAGGAGATTGTATTGCGGCTGGAGACAGAAGAAATGCTCCCAGCCCATTTCACGGCTGAGATCAATGGCTCGTTGAAGCTGCCATCCCGTATAATTGCTTGCACCCAGGTATCGGACGAGACCGCGACGCACAAGATCGTTCAGCGTCGACAGCGTCTCCTCGAGCGGCGTTTGTGAATCCCAACAGTGAACCTGGTAAAGATCCAGATAGTCCGTCTGTAGTCGCCGCAAACTCGCTTCCACCGCGTTGAGGAGATGCTTCCGGCTGAGACCAAGATCATTCGGGCCATCACCCATCCGAAATCGAGCCTTTGTCGCAATGATCATGTCATCGCGCCGTTGGCGCTTTAACCAGCGACCGAGGATTTCTTCAGAAACGCCGGTTGAATACACATTCGCGGTGTCAACAAAGTTTCCACCCGCTGCGACAAAGCGATCCAGCATCTGATGGCTCTCCTTTTCCGTCGCTTCGTTCTCGCGCCCGAACGTCATTGCACCCAGGCAAAGCTCGCTAACCCGGAGCCCGGTACGCCCTAAATATCGATAATCCATGATTAATGATGCCAGGAATGCCCCGATTGCCAAGGGGGGAACAGTGGTCAGTAGTCAGTGGTCAGTAGTCAGTGGTCAGTGATTATCAGTGATCAGTAATCAGTGAACGGTGAGACGGTGCGGGGTGCGGTCAGGACACCGGTAACGCTACTGACTACTGACCACTGACCACTGACCACCGGTCCCCCCTTGGCAATCGGGGCATTCCTGGCATTATTAATTGATGATTTCGCCGTACACCTTTTCCCCCCGCGGTCGCTTGTTGGACTTCATGCGGCAGGCCGGTGATCCCAGACTGATCAACCTGGCGGCTGGCCTTCCGTCTAGCGAGTGCGTACCAAAAAGCGACCTGAAATGGGCCTTCGAGGCAGCATTAACCGAATCCGCTGACCAGGCACTAGGCTACCACACTCCCGACGGCGATAACTTGCTTAGAGAGCTGTTGGCGAAACGTTTTCACTCTCGAGGCATCAATGTGACCGCCGACAAAATGGTGATGACTACGGGCTGCACTCAGGCGCTGAATGGTATAATCCGCTTGCTGACAAAACCGGGTGATGTGGTCGCCTGTGAGGCACCGGCCTACTACGCAACCCTGGAGGTCCTGGGTGATCTCGGTATACGGGTGCTACCCATTCCGGTAAGAGACGCAAACGGGGTCGACCTCGACCTTGTCTCCAACCTGTTTAATCGGTACCGACCGCGATGCTTTGTGGTGTGTTCGACACTTTCTAACCCCTCCGGCGCAACGATGCCGAATCGGGCTCGCTTGGAGTTGCTGGATATCTGCTATCGGACAGGAACTCGGATCGTCGAGGACGAGATTTACGGGGAACTCAGTGAGATCGTCGGCTTGCGCTCAATCCGGTCTTACGATGACGGTTCAACCGTTTCGTACGTGACAAGCTTCTCGAAAACGGTGGCTCCGGGCATACGCGTCGGGGTGTGCATTCCCGGAGGAAACACGGATAGCTTCGCCCTGCTAAAATCCCAGCAAGACATGCACTCGGCCACGATTTGCGAAGTTGCCTTTCGAAAGTATCTCGAGCTTGGCGTGCTCGATTCCCACCTCGATTACCTCAGAAAGTTAAATCGGGAGCGTCGTGAGCACGCCTACCAGGTAATTCGCGAGTCGTTTCCGGCGGACACCAGGGTCTGGCAGCCGCAGGGGGGATTTATGCTGTGGGTTGAACTAGCGGCCACGGCCGAGATCGAAATGCTTTATCGAGCCGCGCTAGCCGAAAGCGTTGCTTTTTGTCAAGGCACGGCGTTTTTCACTGCGGATAACGCAGGGCCGCCCGCGATGCGCTTGAATTGCTCCCGCCCCACGAAGGACCAACTGACCCGGGGCCTGCAAATCCTGGGCAAGCTGCTGCAGAAGAGTTGGTAGGTAAAAGCAGTCTGACGACCAAACCAATGACGTTTCGGTTCGTTCTCCTTTTCGCTGCTATCGCCAGTTTCCAAGCGACCGCCATGCTCTCTGCTCAGGCCCAGGCACTCGGTCCTAGCACGGCACCCCTCTGGATGCGCTACTCGGCGATTTCGCCGGATGGCAAAGCGATTGCGTTCACCTTCCAGGGGCACATTTTCACGGTGCCCAGTAGCGGCGGTCGCGCCGAGGCCTTGACCGGTGGCCCAGCTCACGATTCCGCTCCGGTCTGGTCGCCGGACGGTCGCTCGATTGCTTTCGCATCTGACCGCTATGGGCATTACGACGTTTACCTGATGAGTGCGCAGGGCGGCCCCGCTCGTCGGCTTACGACCTGTTCCACCGATCAGGTTCCCACCGCCTTCACCCCCGATGGCCGCTTCGTGCTCTTCAGCGCCAACCGCATGGGTTCGGCGACGAGCTCAGAATTTCCTGCCGGAAGGTGGACACCGCAGCTATTCCGGGTCTCAATCGACGGAGGTCGCGAACCCGAACTCGTCCTGACTAGCCCGGCGCTCAATGCCCGCTATGACCGCGCCGGCCAGCGGATTCTCTACGAAGATCTCAAGGGCTACGAAGATCTTTGGCGTAAGCATGAGACTTACTCGGTCGCTCCTGATATCTGGATTTACGACTCAAAGACTGGCGATCATACAAAGCTTACGAATGTTCGGGGCGAAAACCGAAACCCAGTCTGGGCACCGGATGAAAATTCCGTTTACTACCTGAGCGAGCAGAGCGGCTCTTTCAACGTGTGGAAGTTGCCTTTAGGCGGCAACAAACCAGGCACGCCGGAGCAGATAACGCAATTTGACAAGAACCCAGTCCGGTTCCTTTCCAGCTCAGTAACCGGCGATCTCTGCTTCGGATTCGACGGTGAATTGTACACCTTGCCAGCCGGCGCCCACGACCCGCAGAAGGTCGCGGTGCAGATCTCGCTGACCGACAGCGCACCGCGCATTCGGACGGAACAATTCGCCGACCAGGTCACGGAGATCGCGCTGAGTCCGAATGGAAAGGAGATCGCCTTCGTCGTTCGCGGAGACATCTTTGTCGCGTCAAGCGAAGACGGCATGACGAAACGGATCACGAATACGCCGGGCCAGGAGCGAAGTGTCGCTTTCAGTCCTGATGGGCGCCATCTCGTTTTCGCTGCGGAGTACAACAAACCATGGGCCTTGTACGAAGGCTCGATTGTCCAACCAAAAGCAAAAGAGCCTTACTTTTTTGATTCAACGGTGATCGATATCCATCCCGTCCTGGACAATGGCCACGAGAATTTTCAGCCCAAGTATTCCCCCGATGGAAAGGAGATCGCATACCTTGAAGACCGTACCACTCTTAAAGTTCTCAACCTCGAGTCCAGACAAACGCGAGTGATTTTGCCAGGAGACCGCAACTATTCCTACGAAGACGGCGATCAATGGTTCGACTGGTCACCCGACGGAAAGTGGTTTTTGGTCAGTTTCCTGGATCTCAACCGCTGGTCGAAGGAAGCTGGCCTTGTCGATTCTGCCGGGAACCAGGAACTCACCAACCTGACAAAGAGTGGTTATGAAGACGAAAAGCCAGAGTGGACGATGGATGGAAAATCGATGATCTGGCTGACCGATCGTTACGGGCTGCACGGAGATGGTTACGCCGAGAACGCACAAGTTGACGTTTACGAAATGTTTTTCACGCAGGCTGCGTTCGATCGATTCAAGCTGTCTAAGGCCGAATACGGCATTCTGAAAGCCAAAGAGGACGAGGAACAAAGGAAGAAAGAGAAAGAAGAGAGCAGGGAACAAACGACGGGCGCGGGTGAAACGGAGCAAACGAAGATTGAGCCGATACCGATCGACTTGAAGAATATCGAAGATCGAACTGCCCGTCTCACGTTGGGCTCAACGCCGATTGCGGACGCAAAGTTGACCAAGGACGGAGAGATCCTCGTCTACCTGGCCAAAAGCGACAAGGGATTCGAACTCTTTTCGCTCAAGATTAGGGAAAAGGAACTGAAGCGCTTGGCGGAATTTGAGGCGCCGGAGCATCACGGACCCGGCATCAAGTTCCCGCAACAGGTCGAGCTCACCTCGGATGGCAAGAATGCCTACGTGCTGGTTAACGGGAAAATCAACAAAGTTACCATCGCTGACGGAAAATCCGAGCCGGTGAAATTCAGCGCAGAAAAGGAGATCGATAGCGCCGCTGAGCGCGCCTGCCTGTTCGAGCACATGTGGCGGCAGATGAAGGAGAAGTTCTATCTCCAGGACATGAACGGCGTCGACTGGGATTATTACAAACGAGTCTACGCGCGCTTCCTTCCCTTCATCGTCGATAACCGTGATTTCGCTGAAATGATGAGCGAGATGTTAGGGGAGCTGAATGCTAGCCACACCGGTTGTCGCTACTACCCCCAGAATATGGACCAAACCGCGGCTCTCGGCGCATTCTTCGATCCGACTTTCACGGGACCCGGCGTCAAAATTCAAGAGGTTATCGACAAAGGACCATTAGTCACTGCTAGCGCTCCGATTCAGGCAGGGATGGTCATCGAAAAAATTGATGCAACAACTATTGCTCCCGGGATGGACCTCAGTCCGCTTTTGAACCACAAGGCGGGCAAACCCACTTTGCTTACGATTCTCGATCCGGCAAAGAACAGCAGGTTCGAGGTGACCGTCAAGCCAACCGGTCTGGCCGAGCAGGAAGGCCTGCTTTATGAGCGATGGGTCAAGCAACGACGCGAAATCGTTAACCGGTTGAGCAATGGAACAATCGGTTACGTCCATGTGCGTAGCATGACTGATGAAAGTTACCGCGACACTTTCGCCGAAGCGCTCGGCCAGGAGAGCGGCAAAAAGGCGTTGATTGTCGACACTCGCTTCAATGGCGGCGGGAATCTTCATGATCAGCTGGAGACTTTTCTCAACGGAAAAACCTATTTGCTGGCGATTCCACGGGGCCAGAGCCTCGGTTGGGAACCGTTCAACAAATGGAACAAACCAAGTGCAGTTCTGGTCGGTGAAAGCAACTATTCGGACGCGGACCTTTTCCCCTGGATTTATCAGCACTTTGCCATCGGCAAGCTTGTCGGCATGCCGGTGCCGGGAACTGGTACATCGGTCTGGTGGGAAACCCAGCAAGATCCGACGCTTTTATTCGGCATTCCCGAAGTAGGGCGGATGGATGCCCAAGGCCATTACCTGGAAAACATTCAGGTCGAACCTGATATCAAAGTCGAGAACGATCCTAGAAGCAGGGCCGAGGGCCGCGATCTGCAGCTGGAAGCGGCAGTGCGGGAACTGATCAAGTAGCGCCAAATATTGGTTGAAGCTGGAATTGTTTGGTTCTACGTTCGCGTCCTCTTTTTGGAGACATAGCTCAACTGGTTAGAGCGCTGCCCTGTCACGGCAGAGGTTGCGGGTTCGAGCCCCGTTGTCTCCGCATTTTGGGCGTGGCCGAAAAAGTTTGCAAAATCCTCTCCCTGCGCTACCTATTCCCTCCTCTGTTCACCCGGGAGGTCTTGCCATGAACATTATCCAAAAAATTCAGAAAGAGCAGCTAAGGGCGGACATCGCGCCGTTCAAAGTCGGGGATACCGTGAGAGTACACACAAGAGTGGTGGAAGGAGACAAAGAGCGTATACAACTCTTTGCTGGAATCGTGATCGGAAGACGCGGTACCGGCTTGAACTCTTCTTTTACCGTAAGGCGAATTTCCTACGGGGAGGGCGTCGAACGCGTATTCCCGCTACATTCCCCCCGGATCGCAAAAATCGAGGTTGAACGTCAAGGAGAGGTCCGGCGCGCAAAACTTAACTACCTGCGCGACCGCAAAGGCAAACAGGCCATGGCGGTGAAGGAAAAGGTGCAACAAACCTAGGGTCCCTGCTCTGGCAGAGATGTTGTAGGCCGTCTGGCTCAGACGCCGGATGAGCCAGAAAGATTGTCCGGCGGCTGAGCCAGCCGCCCTACAAACCAGCTGGGAGCTCCGCGACCAAAAGCATTTGCAACTGGCAATCCCGAGCTGCAGAATCCGGGGATGGCGTTTCGCCGGACCCTGCCAGGCGCTCAATCTCCGTGCTCACTGAGGTACGAAGATGCACTTTGGGGCCGGGGAGTCGACCGGGTGGCCGGCATCGATGAGGCAGGTCGCGGACCCCTGGCCGGACCGGTCGTCGCCGCGGCGGTCATGTTGCCAACAGGCTTTGAGCTGCCAGGCCTTAACGACTCCAAGCAGCTCACCGAAAAAGCTCGAGAGGATTATTTTGTACGCCTGACATCCGACTCCCGGATCATTTTTGGCGTTGGAATAGCCTCCTCTGAAGAAATCGATCGCCTCAATATACTCCGCGCCACCCATCGCGCGATGGACCGAGCAGTGGCTTCTCTCTCCTACCCTCCTGACCATTTCTTGATCGACGGGTTACCGGTTCCAATCTTTGGTTCTTCCCAGACACCAATCATTGATGGGGATACGAAGTCGCTCAGTATCGCCGCCGCGAGCGTCATTGCCAAAGTAACTAGAGACCGTATGATGCAACTCTGGCATGAGGAGTTCCCGCGGTACGACTTCGAAAACAACAAAGGCTACGGGACTCCGGAGCACCTGGCGCAGCTTCAAATTTACGGGCCATGTCCAATCCACCGGAGATCTTTTGAGCCGGTGGCTCAGACTTATCTCCGACTTTTTTGAAAAGCGCAAAAACCGCCGGAGGATAGCACCGCACCTTGCTCTCGGCTCGCGTGGCGAAGAACTGGCGACTCACTTCCTCCGCCGGAACGGGTACAAGATTTTATATCGGAATTTTCGGTCACGGCGAGGCGGCGAAATCGACATTGTTTGCCGTGACCGTCGCGCTAACGTTCTCGTGTTCGTTGAGGTAAAGGCCAGGACGACAGACCTGTTTGGCCCCCCGCATGAGGCCGTCGACCTCGCCAAGCAGAAGCGAATCGTCCGCGCAGCCAAAGAATGGCTTCGCCTGCTGAACCGGCCTGACATCGCATATCGATTCGATATTGTTGAGATCGTATTCGCGCCCCGGCCCCGATGTCATCTGATCCGAAGCGCCTTCTCGATCCCCGAGGACATTTATCTTTGATCGCCAGAATCGAGGAGACAAAGTAAATTCGCGCAGAGTTGGGTTGTATGTCGGAAGTCCCTTTGGAAACATCGAATGACCGCCTGACAGTGGCAGCTTCGAAGTGGCTGGATGCCGCTCTCTTCCATGGTGCATTTGCCGTCGACGCTACGGTAGGAAACGGTTACGACACCCTGTTTCTTGCCCATCGGGTTGGAGACCAAGGCCGGGTTCTAGGGTTCGACGTTCAGAAGGCTGCCCTTAATGGTGCGGCTGAATTGCTCAGGTTTGCCGGAACACTGAACCGTGTGACGCTCGTCCTCGACTCCCACTCTAATATAGGCCGATATCTACCGCCCGGGCAGATTGTTCATGCTGCCATGTTTAACCTTGGTTATCTTCCCCGTGGGAATCGACAAATCATTACCCGCCCGGAAACGACTCTAGTGGCGGTCGAAGCGATCTTGGAACATCTCACTCCGGGAGGACGCTTGACCATCCTCTGCTACCGTGGTCACGAAGGAGGCCCGGAAGAGTGCGTCGCAGTTCGCGGGTTTCTTCAGTCCGTGCGGGCGGAAGAATTTTCCATCCGCGAACTCAAGGGGATAGTAGATACTGAGAAGACCCCCCGGCTCTTTTTGGTCGAACGCGAGCGTTTGGAGCGGTCCTGAATTGCTTTCGCGGCAGGTTCCAGGCAGACTCCCCATTCAATTGTCGCGAAACGAATGGGCGATTTCTTCGAGTTCCAGAAAAACCGCACGACTCTTGACCGGGAAGTCATCGCCGGACTAACCACCTTCGCCGCCATGGCCTATATCTTGGCGGTCAACCCGCAGATCCTTAACGCTGGCGGCATGGACAAGGGTGCGGTCTTCACCGCCACGGCGCTCTCGGCGGCGATCACGACCGTGCTGATGGCGCTGCTCACAAATTATCCCATTGCACTTGCCCCTGGAATGGGGTTGAACGCCTTCTTCGCGTTCACCATCTGTCTCCAGCTCAAGATCCCGTGGCAAGCCGCTCTTGGGCTCGTCTTTTACAATGGTGTCCTATTTCTACTGCTGTCTATTTCCGGACTTCGGAAACTGATTATCGATGCCATCCCTCTCCATCTCAAATTGGCCATCACCTGCGGCATCGGCCTTTTTATCGCCTTCATTGGCCTGAAGAACGGTGGGATCATCGTGGCGGACCAGGCAACATTCGTGAAGCTAGGGAATTTGTCCCAGCCCGGGCCGCTTCTGACCTTCGCTGGAATTCTGTTAACAGCCATTCTTGTCGGACGCCGCATTCCCGGGGCCATCATTCTTTCAATCCTGATCGTGAGCGTCGTTGGTCTCTTCGTCCCGTCCGAGAGACCGGACGGCTCAGCGATTACTCCCTTCCCGGCCGGCTTGGTAGCGCAGCCCGCATCGCTTGCTCCGACTTTTTTGAAGCTCGATCTCGCCTACCTATGGCAGCACTTTTTTCAGGGCGCCGTGCTGGTTCTCGCCCTCCTGTTCACCGAATTGTTCGATAACATGGGAACACTACTGGGAGTTTGTCGTCGAGCCGGCTTGCTCGACCAAGCCGGGAACCTGCCGCGGATCGGACGGGCGCTTTCCGCTGATGCCGGTGCCGCGATAATCAGCTCTCTTCTTGGGACCTCCAGTACGACCAGTTACATTGAGTCCGCCGCCGGGGTTGAAGCCGGCGGCCGGACCGGACTGACCTCACTGGTCGTTGCCGCCTGCTTTCTTTTGGCTCTCTTTTTCAGCCCGGTGATCCTGGCGATACCAGCGGTCGCAACGGCACCGGCGCTCGTGGTCGTCGGAATTTTTATGATGCAAACCGCCGCGGAACTCGATTTACCAGATTTTGTTAAAGCCGCGCCTGCCGTACTCACCATTCTTTTCATGCCGCTTGCCTTCAGCATCAGTGAAGGCATCGCGGTGGGCATCCTCACACATGTGCTGATCACGCTGGGGCTGGGCCGGTGGAGACAACTCACACCCCTCTCTGGAGTTCTCGCGATCCTTTTTCTGCTGCACTTCTTGTTCCGGCCGACCTAGCCTGCATCGCTCGCAAATCCCCAGAGATTTGGGAGCGATGCAGGCTCAATGGTTGCGCGCGGCCGGAAGCGGCGTCTATTTGCCATTCGCCTCGCGAAAATATGAGACAGCTCTTCGTCATTTCCGGTATCCTCCTCTCCACCCTGTCACTCCACGCTGAGCGTATTTTGGAAGGTTACACAGTGGTCAATGGCAAGGGTTATGCCTTTGAACTGAAAGCGCCTCGTGGTTGGGTGCTCGACAACGACGCCGCTCGCGAGCAGGGATTGAACGTCGTCTTCTACCCGAAAGACTCCAGCTGGGACAACGGCAAAGCCGTTTGTTACGTGCGCGTCAAAACTCTGGACTCAACCGTACGCACTATTGAGGACCAAGTGAAGGACACTCTGAAGAATCTGCGAGAGAATGGTAGTCCAAACGCCGGCGCCCGATTCGTCAAGTCGCTCCTGACCCAGGATGCGAGCAAAGCAAAGGTTTTTTACTTCTCCGGGGACCGCTTCGGGAATTTGGAGGCGACCGCGTACATTCAAACGAAGAACACGATCCACTTTATTACGCTGTCGACCCGAGATGCGAACACCTTTCAATACTCGCTCCCTGCTTTTGAGTCTCTTGTCACCTCCTACGAAGACCTGACCAAACCACCGACCGCCGAGCCGGAAGGATCGGAAGATCGAAATTAGGACATGTGGGAGAACGGTGTCAGTGTTAGCGATAGTGTCAGTCCTGGTTCGCAGTTCGATCCCCTATCTATGCTCATCCGTGCCGCCAAATTTGAAGACCGCAAGGCCATCGCTGCGTTGCGCGCCCGATCATGGACCGCTGTCTATCGCGATATTCTTCCGGCAAATTTCCTGGCGACTCTGTCTCCAGCGATCTCGTTCTTTGGGAAACCGTTTATATTCATGTGTTGAACGACCACAAAGCGATGGTTGAATGGTATCGAAGTACTCAACTACGTTTTTATCTCGACGCTCTCCCTGATGACGCGACTAAGGAAGCGTTCGAGGAAGATGTTGTGAACGTCTATCGCGAGCGATTTCCCACCCAGAAAGACGGGAAAGTCTTGTTCCCATTTCGTCGCCTGTTCGTGATCGCAAGAAAATAGCTTGTTCAGAAACAGAAGGGCGCAAAAGGGATTTTTACAGAAGCTCACAAAGTTCTCAAAGAGGGTATAGCTCGCGCCCTCAGGTAAGGGCGATGCGGTTCAGCGAGTTGTAGGGCGGCTGGTTCAGCCGCCGAAAATCACTGCCGCGAACCTCAAGCCAAGTTAAATTTCCCAGGCGCGTGAGCCAGGCGCCCTACAACAGCACCTTTGAGATCTTCGAGAGCTTCTGTAAAAACCCCTTTGCGCTCTTCTGTAACTACGCGGCTCGAACATCGGTCCTCAACTCCTCATCGGCTGTGGGCCGAAATCCCGGACCGTCGCTTCAAATTCGAGAAGTGCCCGTTTGCGTTCCACCCCTCCTCCGTAACCTACCAACTTGCCATCGGCTCCGATAACCCGATGGCAGGGAACAATAATCGCCACTGGGTTGCGACCGTTGGCGAGCCCGACCGCTCGAGGAACGCTTCCGATGCGTTGGGCTTGCTCTTTGTACGAAATCGTCTCCCCGTAGGGAATCGAGTTCAGCGCTTGCCAGGCCCGGACCTCAAACTCCGTCCCCCTCAAACGCAAGGCGATATCAAACTCAGTTCGCTCTCCTTGAAAGTATGCCTCAAGCTGCGCGATGACCTCGGGAAAAGGATCTGTGTCCTCGTCCCGGATAGAAACCGGGGGAACCGGCAGAGAGTTACCTTTTACGAAGTGGAGACCCGTTAGACTCGAGTTCTCCGAGGTTAGCAACAGCATACCAACCGGGCTTTTGTAATAACGGTAGTATTTCATTTTTTGCCTTCTAATGATTTCCAGAGATGCATAGCGGCATACGCTCGCCACGGTCTCCATTTTTCGGCTGCTTTAAGGGCGTCTTTGGATTTCTTAACTTTTAGCGCCTTCAGAATTCCAAGATCGCTGGCCGGAAAAGCGTCCGGCCAGCCGTAGGCACGCATGGCAAAGTAGTGTGCAGTCCAATCACCCACGCCTGGAAGTTGAGTTAGTTTTTCCATGGCGTCTTCGATCGAAACGGCAACATCCAGGACAATCTCCTGCGCAGCGGCTGCTCGCGCGAGAGCGATGATGGACGCGGCACGCGACTTCGTAACCCCCAATGAAATCAGATCCGAAATCTCCGCTTTTGCCAACGCGCCCGGCGTTGGAGATAAATGGGTTAATCCGGCCATCGAGGTGGCCAGGGTTTGGCCGAACCGATACGCTAGGCGAGCAGCTAGAGTAGATGCCGCGCGAACGCTGATCTGTTGGCCAAGAATTGCCCGAACGGCCATCTCGAAACCATCGAAGGCGCCTGGAACGCGGAGGCCCGGATTCGCGCACGCGACCGATCCAAGATGATCGACAATGCGCTCAGGCACCGCCTCAAGATCGAAGAGACGTCGCACCCGGTTCAGCACCTGCATGATTACCGGCAACAAATCTGGCGAGATCTCGACTTGCAGAGCACCTTGAGAAGCCTTGTTCTCTACCATGATCCAACCGGAACGCGGACCGATTTCGACGGTACGGTAATACCTGCCGTCAACGATGCGCTCAACCCCCTCAAAGATGCGCGGTGAGAGGAACTCCAGGAGTGACTTCCAATCGAACGGCGTTCGGTAACTGACTGTACAAAGGCATCGACTTTGATCCACGGGGACCCGCGTCGCTCTACGCATTTTGGTAGGGGCAAGCCGGTATCGCTCGCGAAAGAGCGCATTAAATCTGCGCAAGCTCGAAAATCCGCTCGCGTAGGCCACGTCGATCACGGGGAGTCTTGTATCCGTCAAAAGGCGCTTGGCGAGAAGAAGCCGCTGAGTTTGCGCGACCTGAATTGGGGTCACGCCAAGCACATTCCGCAGCACCCGGCGAAGATGCCGATCCGTCACCCCGAGCGATCCTGCCAGCTCGTTCACCCCGGTTTCTCCTAGCGAGTCCTCCTCGAGTTTTCGAAGAGCGGCACGCACCAACCGATGGTTGGCGTCGACCGGCGCGAATCCGGGAGCTAATTCCGGTCGGCAGCGCAAACATGGACGAAAGCCTGCGGCTTCTGCTGCGGCGGGATGGATGAAGAACTCGCAATGGTTCAGCTGGGGCCGTTTCGCCGGGCAGATCGGCCGACAATAGATTCCAGTCGTTTTGACCGCGACAAAGAAGACGCCATCGAAGCGCTTATCGCGAGTCACGATCGCCTGGTAACAATGCTCCCGATTCAACATCACGGAGCAACTTTGCTCCGTCCGAAGGGATTGTCTCGCCATTTTCGGACGTGGAATTAATGAACTCAAATTCTGGAAATTGACACAGCGCGGCGGAGCCGCAACCAAACCTGATTCGTGTGAAATGAGGTGATCGACGGTCGGCGTAAGTAAGGAATGACAGGTAGGGCGAATCCGCCGCGGCGGATGAGCCTAAACCGCAAATGTTGTTAGCCCCTTGAGGCTCATTTGTCTCGCTTCGCGAGACGAATTCGCCTTACCGCCTTTCAGCAGCAAAAATCCTCGCGGAAATGCACGATTCAGAACTATAAAAGCTTGGATCCGCCGAATTTTGGGATTTGGGCGGCGGCGACGGAGCGCCGCCCTCCGAGGTAATGTAGAGTCGGGATACGTTTGCCGTGGACTGGATTGTGGGCGTCTTACTCGATGCGTTGAGCAACCGCCTGAGCCTTAAGACAAAGCTCCGCCGCCTTAAATGCGTGCTCCTGGCTCATGGCTGTTTCCGTTCCTTGTAGGCAGTCAAGAATTAATCGGCCAAAAAAAGGAAATCCGACTTTTCCGCCGAGAGCGAAGTGTTGCTCGCCAGCCTGGTTAACCAAAAACAGTTGGTCACCACCGGCCTCACGGGTGACGTCGATGTACTTGCGCATCTCAATGTAACCCTTAGTGCCAAGAATGATCGTGCGGCCATCACCCCACGTCCGCAGACCATCCGGCGTCAACCAGTCCACCCGAAAATAGGAAGTCGCGCCGTTGTCCGCCACCAGCGAAGCGTCGCCAAAGTCCTCGAGTTCCGGGTACTCTTTGTTCGCGTAATTAGCTACGCGCGCCGAAGTGACCGTAGCATCGGAGGCTCCCGAGTAGAACAGGAATTGCTCGATCTGATGGCTGCCAATGTCGCACAAGATCCCGCCGTACTTTGCTTTTTCGAAAAACCAGGCAGGCCGCGCAGCCGCGCTGAGGCGATGCGGTCCCAGACCAAGGACATGAACAACCCGGCCAATCGCGCCTTGCTCGATTAAGTCACCCGCGAATACCGCGCATTCGACGTGCAGCCGTTCACTGTAATAGACCATATATTTCTTGCCGGTCTCAGCCGCAACTTTCCTGGCCTCCGTGAGTTGCGCCAATTCAGTGAACGGCGTCTTATCGGTAAAGTAATGTTTACCGGCGCGCATGACCTGCACGCCAAGAGGCCCTCTCTCAGAAGGGATGGCGGCAGCTGCGATGAGACGAATTTCTGGATCCTCCAGGATCTGGTTAAGCGACTTGCTAATTTCTGCCTGGGGGAATGTTTTCCGGAAGGCTTCGACCTTGCGCGGATCGGGATCGAAAACCCAGCGCAGTTCTCCGCCTGCTTCAATCAGTCCATTGCACTGGCCGTTAATGTGACCGTGATCCAGGGCCACTGCGGCAAACTTGAACTCGCCCGGCCGGCACACCGGCTCTGGCTTCCCTTTCGGTGAATAGTCATATCCTGTCTCACTCATAGTTCGTGGATCGTTTCGGTTATACTCAGCGGAAGGAATTGGCCATGTCGTCCGTGGCCTCCTCAACAACTTTTGGCTCTTTTAGGTTAGATGATGCGATCAGCTGCTTCAGACGCTGTTCGAAGGCAATCCCGTCGATCGGGAGTTGAAGCGAACGTTTTTCCAAACTGGAGAGGAGAAACGAATTGGCCAGTTCCAGGGAAAATATTCCTTCGCGGGCAGGCGCAATTAATGGTGCTCCGTCCAGAATGGCAGCGACGAAATTTGCTAGAATTCCATTGTGTTGGGGGCCGTGCCCCTGAATGGGAATTCTGATATCCCAAGTCGCAGGCGCCGAGAAGCGCCCCGGATCTGTTCGCGAAAATTCACTCATTGGCACTTCATTGCGAGTAAAGAGGAATTCGTCATTCTCGATCACCACTTTCCCTTTTTCCGCGGCCACTTCGAGCCGATTTGTACCCGGCGCCTCCCCGGTGGAGGTGCTGATTATGGCCGTCATCCCGTCGGCGTACTCGAGGTAGGCAGTGACGTCGTCTTCGACTTCGATATCGTGATACCGACCAAAATGGCAAAAGGCCCGAACGCTGGCCGGCATTCCAAAGATCCATTGGTATAGATCCAGATTGTGCGGACACTGATTAAGCAAAACGCCCCCTCCCTCACCCGACCACGTCGCCCGCCAAGAACTCGACCGATAATACGCTTCGGTTCGGAACCAGTTGGTAATCGTCCAGTTGACGCGCCTGATCGCTCCGAGGTCACCAGATCGCACCAACTGATTGAGCTTCAGGAAAAAGGGATCCGTCCGCTGGTTGAACATCGCGGCAAACACCTGATCCGAACGGCGGTGCGCCGACAGCAAACGTTCCGCATCGGCTTTGTGAACCGAAATCGGTTTTTCCACTAGCACGTGCCTACCGGATTCGAGTGCCTGAATCCCGATCGTCGTATGAAAGTAATGCGGAGTGGCGATTAGAACAGCATCGATCTCGGGTGATTCCAGAAAATCATCAGCCGAGACAAAGGCCTGGGCAGAAGGAAACCGCTTGAGGCGTTCTACCTTCGGATCGCAGACGGCGGTGAGTTGACAACGAGGCACCTTGCCATCGACCACGTTCTGGGCATGTATTGTACCCATTGCGCCAATTCCAACGATTCCAAGTCTTACTGTTTCCATACGGATTTCGGAAAGTCCTGTCCGGTTAGGTTGCCTTTCATCGTCAGCCTTTTACGCTTCCAGCCAACGATCCCTTGACGAAATAGCGCTGGAAACAGAGAAACACTATCAGGACTGGAACCATCGCCAAGGTTGCATAAGCTAGCAATGTTCCCCACTCCACCGTGTTCGTTCCTACCAGGTTCGCCAGTGATAACTGCAAGGTAAAATTCTGCTGATTATTAATCACAATCAGCGGCCACAGGTAATCGTTCCACCGCCAGGTGAAGCTTAGAATTCCAACCGCCCCTAAGGCCGGAGCCGACAATGGTAGAATAACGTGACGATATATCTTCCAATGCGATGCTCCGTCCAATCGCGCAGCTTCCAGCAACTCGTCCGGAATTCCGATAATGTACTGGCGCATCATGAAAGTGCCGGTTGCTGTTGCTGCGGGCGGGATGATGATGCCGATCAAACTATTTATCCAGCCTAGGGCTTTCAACACCAGAAACACCGGCACCATCAGAACCTGCAGTGGAACCAAAAGGACGCTGATGATCAGCAGGAAGATAAATTGCCGCCCCAAAAACCGATATTTAGCCAGGGCGAACCCGGCCATCGAACTCGCGAAGACAGTGATCAGGCTGCTCGAAGTAGCCACGATCAGCGAATTCATCGCATATCTCGGCACATTCCCGGTCGCAAAAACTGCCCCGAAGTTAACCAAGCTGAATTGTCGCGGGTCGAGGTTGGGCGGAAAGGTAAACAGATGTTCGGGCAGTTGAAACGCGGAAAAGAGGGCCCAGAACACCGGAACGAGGAATACGATGCAAATGCCGATCGCGCAGCAATCGTATGCGACATTCCCGAGAGCAATACTTTTCTCTTTGCTTGTCTTCACTTAGATGATCCCCTCTTTCTTGAATAGGCGCATTTGGAGCCAGGCGACAAACAGGATCACCGGCAGGAGCACAACGGCCTGGGCAACACCATAGCCCGGCTGGAGGCGCCCGAAGGCAGACTGATACATGTTTTGCACCACGAGTCTCGTCGCATCACCAGGCCCTCCAGCGGTAAGCAGCAGTATCATCTCAAAAGCTTGCGTGGCGTGAATCGTTGCCAGGATAACCACCAACAGAATCGTGGGTCGCAGCATCGGTAAGGTGATCCGCCAGAATCGCTGCCAACTTGTTGCGCCTTCAATTCTGGCAGCTTCGTAAAGGTCCGCGCTGATCTGACTTAACCCGGCCAACACCATCAGCATATAAAACCCGACGAGATTCCAAACAGTGATGAGGACGATGCTCACTCGGGCAGAAAAGTCGGACGTTAACCATGGAATCGTCGACGCTCCAGCCCACTTCAGGAATCCGTCGATGACGCCCAAGTCTTCGTTCAAAAACCATTTCCAGGAAGTAGCAACTACTACCGGCGACAAAACAAACGGAATATAAAAGCCGACACGAGCCAGCAACCGCGCCGGCCTGCTCTCACGGAGAAAAACTGCAATCGCGACGCTGCCAGCAACAATCAGCGGAACCACTGTCAACGTGTACCAAGCAGTATTCAGTACGCTCTGACCAAATTGCGGGTCGTGAAACAGTTGGACGTAGTTCCCTAATCCGACAAACTTGAATGTGCCGTGAATAACATCAAAGTTATGCAGGGACATCCAAACGCCGTAGAGCATGGGATATAAACTGAAAAGAGCCATGATGCCCGCCGTGGGAAGTAAAAAAAGGTACGGCGCCAACTGAAAGGTGGGTTGAGGCCGCGAGGGAGGAACCGCATTTAAGGCGGAGACTGTTTCATCGGAGGAATCCATAGCTGCCTTCTATTTGCTTACGGGCTGATTCTGTTCAAGAACTTGCGAGCCGAGCTTTTCTATCTCGGAGAGCGTGTCGTCCAGCCGTGTTCTTCCGGTGGAGAAAAGGATTAACTGGTCAAGCAAGTCATTCTGCAACAGGTTGAGTTCGGGTCTGGCCAGATCCTCTGCAACCCATTCAGGTGTTACCGATAAATCATCCAGCATCGGCTTCAGGTAGTCCGCATATTTCCCGTAATTTATCGGCAGATCTTTCATCGGGCTCAAGAGCGACCCCCCCAGACTTTCCAGGTAACGCTTCGTTGTCGCTGGTTCTCCCCACCAGAGCAGCACCTTCGCAGCATCGTCACGATTCGGCGATTTCCTGAACCCAATCAGAAACTCGCCCCCTGGACAGGCGGCACGTATAACATCTCTGGGGAAATAGGTAGTCCCGAACTCGAATCGTGTTCCGCCTCCCACGAGTGTTTTCAATTCCCAATTTCCTGCCCACATAAGCGCAGCGACTCCCGTCTCGAAGAGTGGACCTCCGTCAGTCTTTCCAGGCCAGGAAGAGGTGGGCACAAGTTTTGCCTCGACCAAATTTCGAAAATAAGTAAGCGCCTGTCGGGCTGCTTCCCGATTGGGCAAAATCGCTTTTCCATCTTCGGAAATCCAGCGTCCGTTCGCCTGGTAGAGCAGGTTGGACCAACGCTGCACGCTACAGTCGTACGCGACTCCAATCCGGCAGGATGGTAGTTTCATCACTTTTTGGACGGCATCCCTGAACTGCGACCAAGTCCAAACATGATCAGAATCCGCCGGCACGCTCACCCCCGCTTCCTTGAAGAGTCCCTTGTTATAGAAAAGGCCATTGACCGTGGCTTCAATCGGGATTCCGATCACTTTATCTCCCGATCTGATGAAAGCCTGATAACTTGGCAGATACCGATTCAATAAGCCGGCCCCCTGGGTGTACTGCGCCAAATCCAGGGCCTGTTCTCCATACGTCTGAATATAGGCCGTTGTTACTTCGAGAATGTCCGGGGGCTCACCAGCGGTGACCAGAGTGTTGATCTTCGCCGTGAGCGCGCTGTACTGCACAATCGAGACATTAAAATCAATCCCCGGATGGTCCTGGCTATATTCCTTCAAAAACTTTTGGATTACGTCTTGGGTACTGGCATTGGCCAATAGGATTACGCTTAACGTCTTGGCGGGACTAAGCGACCCGGAGAACAGCAGACAAGCTGCGGTACAGATGATCCTGGGATAGAAGAGTTTCACGTTTGTTCTGGAGGTGATGCGTTAGGGTTAAATCTGGTAGATGAAATTTGGAGGGCAAAGTCCGATAGGGTCAGATCAGGTAGGGCGAGGCTCCGCCCGAGCCGCGACTCGGACGGAGCCTCCCGTTACCCGGCGATCAACACGCCTTCCGGAAGATACGGCCGAAGCGTCCCACACATTCCCAGCTTTCGTTCCTCGTGCACGAGATCGACCGGAATCGCAAACACTCTTCCCTGGTTTAGGTAATCACTCGCTCCGGCGTTCAACTTGTCCAGGAAGGATTTCGTGCGTCTGATAGTCCTCGCCGGTCCCGCTTCCCAAACGTGCCGCCAGGTGGATTCCTTAGAGCGCACCAACTGGCCATCTAGGTTGATCAGGCGATGAATCAGACCGGGCGTAAACCAGACAAGCGATCCCGTAAGAAGCGGAATTTCACGAAAGCCCTCGCTGGAAAGCGTCTGAACGGAGCCTCGTCCCTTCATGACCAGGTAAGCTTCGGCACACGCGAAGTGCAGATGAGGGCTGCCGCCGACCAGTCCGTCGGCGGCCGGAGTATCGTACACCCTGAGATGAGTGACGCCGATTCCGCCAGGAAATGGTTCAACGTTCTGCTTTGGGTCAGTCATATTCAAGGCGCTCAGTTTCTCAAGCTATAGTGTCTCGTATCTTGGATGACCCGGCCCGATCGGGAGAGTGACCGGGGCATTCGTTTCGCTGGAGTAGTAGGTGGCGGTGATAAGTTCTAACGCGGCACGGGCGTCCGCAAGCGTGACCGGCAACTCGGTTCCATCTCGAAGAGCCTGATGAAACCGATAGAACTGTCCCGCGTAATGTTCCGGAAGAAGTTTGAATTGCTCGAGCGCATCCTTCATTCGCTGTTCGTTTCCAGCAGCGTTGAACGAGAAAACCCATGGCTCCCGAGAGTTCGCGTAGGGCTCAGTGTTACTCTCCGCCGTGATATTTCGAAAGGTGAATCGGTGTCTGGAAATTTCCGCCACCGAACCAAGCGTCACCGAAATAGTACCAAGCGACCCATCTCCCATCGCCATCGAGATCGCCACGCAGTCCTCCACCTCGATCTGATTTACCCGAGTGCTTGTGCGACCAAAGACACTCTTTGCCGGCCCCAGAATATAGAGCACCATGTCGACGGCATGGATCGCCTGGCTTAATAGCGCGCCGCCTAATTCGCTGACTCGTTTGCCTCGCCATGGATTGCTATAGTATTTACTGTCTCGCCACCAAGCGATATCCGCGTTAAAGACAAACGCTTCGCCGGCGAGATTTTGTTCCACCAGGTATTTGAGCTTCTGCAAGCCGTGACCAAATCGATATTGAAAAATCGGCATAACCTGCCGGCCGGTCTCCTGGGCCAGGCGTGAAACCGAGTCCAACGCGGCGAGACTACCGACCAATGGTTTCTCGCAAATTACGTGCTTCCCGGATTTCAGGGCCTCCTGGATCTGCTCAAGGTGACGGTTGGGCGGGGTACAAATGTCGATCACGTCAATCTCCGATCGGCGGCAAACTTCGTCGAAGCTCGAAACGATTTCCTCGATCCGATATTTTTCTGCTACGGGAGCAGCGCGTTGGCGGTCGAGGTCGCAAATGAGCTTGACGTTAAAGAGGTCCGGGAATGCTTGAAAGCCGTGGATGTGTTCGGCTCCGATTCCTGAACCGACGACTGCGATTTGGAGTGGATAGGGCATGAGACGCGGGAGAAGTAAAAACGCCGGAGACCCAGATTAAACTTGATTCTGGGCCTATATATATCATATATTATATACAGTCAATCGCTTTCCGCCCTCCTTATGCCAAATCGAATCATTAAGGTGATCATGAATGGCGTCACCGGCCGCATGGGGCGGACCCAGCATCTCAGCCGGTCAATCCTCGCCATCCGCAACCAGGGCGGTATCTCCCTCCGCAACGGGGAAACTCTCTGGCCTGAGCCAGTCTTGGTCGGCCGAAACGATAAGCGCCTTCGCTCCCTCGCCACAGAAGCCGGTTTAACACTCTGGACGGCTCATCTGGATGAGGCGCTGTCTGATCCCGCTGCCCAAATCTACTTCGATGCTCAAGTGACCTCCGAGCGGGCTCCCGCCGTTAAAGCCGCCATTGCTGCAGGAAAGCACATCTATTGCGAGAAGCCGATTGCTCACGATCTTCGCACGGCCCGGGAACTCGCCTACCTGGCTGCCAAAGCCGGGGTGAAGAATGGCGTGGTTCAAGACAAGCTGTTTCTCCCGGGTCTGCGAAAACTCAAGGCCCTTATTGAGAGCAGCTTTTTCGGCAAAATCCTCTCGGTTCGCGGTGAGTTCGGCTACTGGGTTTTCGAGGGAGATTGGCAAGAGGCACAGCGACCCTCCTGGAACTACCGGGCAGAGGATGGGGGCGGCATCATGGTCGATATGTTTTGTCACTGGCGCTATGTTCTAGACAATCTTTTCGGACCGGTTCGCTCGGTGTGCGCCATGGGCGCGACTCACATTCCGCAGCGGGTCGATGAGCAGGGCAAGCCGTATTCCGCGACTGCCGACGATGCAGCCTACGCTATCTTCGAGTTAGATGGCGGAATTATCGCCCAGATGAACTCCTCGTGGTGCGTCCGGGTCTATCGCGATGAACTTCTAAGTCTCCAGGTGGACGGAACTCATGGGAGTGCAATAGCCGGGCTTCACTCCTGCAAAGTACAGCACCGAGTCAATACTCCAAAGGCAGTCTGGAATCCAGACCAGCCGAGTACGCGTAGCTTCTTCGCCGACTGGCAAGAAGTGCCGGATAACAAGAAGTTCGATAATGGCTTCAAGGTCCAATGGGAGTTATTCCTCCGTCACGTCGCTGAAGACGGCCCCTTTAAGTACACCCTGCTCGAGGGGGCAAAAGGAGTTCAGCTGGCCGAGGCCGGTCTGGAATCGTGGCGCCAGCGCCGTTGGGTTCAATTGCCGGAGTTTTAGTGCACCGGCGTTTCGGCAGACGGAGAACACTCGATGAATCCAACTATAAAACTGCCCAAAGCGAATGGGATGTTCGAAACCTATACGATGCGCCAGCCACCAGACTTCGGACAGCCGGGCTGTCTGCAAAGCCGTAAGGTTTACGCTGCGGCTCACGTCATAGCGAATCCGTTGGGCGAAAATTACCTCGGTGCGCCGGCCGTGGTGGACTGGGAATCCACCCTGGCTTTTCGCCGTTATCTCTGGTCGCAGGGCTTAGGCGTCGCCGAAGCGATGGATACCGCTCAACGGGGGATGGGACTTAACTGGGCTACAACGAAGGAATTGATTCGGCGCTCGGTGTCCGAAGCGAATCGCGCACAAAAACCAATCGCCTGCGGAGCGGGGACTGATCAACTCGCAGACGGGCGACATTACCTGCTTCAAGAGATTGTAACTGCTTATCTGGAACAATGTGAAGCCGTCGAGACGGCAGGCGCCACAGTCATCTTGATGGCTAGCCGAGCGCTGGCCGCGAGCGCGAGGGATCCCGGCGACTATGAACAAGTTTACGGCATCATTCTGTCAAAGGTTTCTCAACCAGTCATACTTCATTGGCTCGGGGCCATGTTCGATCCTGACCTCGACGGATACTGGGGGTCCAGGGATCTCGATGAAGCCTCTGAAATTTGCTTGAAGATTATTGAACAACACGCAGCCAAGATCGACGGGATCAAAATCTCGTTGTTGGACAGGGATCGTGAGATCCGCCTGCGCCGCCGCCTGCCGCCAGGTGTAAAGCTGTACACCGGTGACGACTTTAGCTACCCCGAGCTCATCCTAGGGGACGATTCCGGATATAGCCATGCGCTGCTCGGTATCTTTGACGGCATCGCTGTGGCCGCGGCCGCAGCCATCCGTGCTCTCGATCAAGGCGACGCCAAAGCTTTCCGGCAGATCCTCGAACCAACAGTGCCGCTGGCGCACCATATCTTTCAGCCCCCCACTTACTACTACAAGACCGGACTGACTTTCCTCGCCTATCTGAACGGCCACCAAAATCACTTTCGAATGGTTGGCGGGTTCGAATCCGGACGTTCCGTTCTCCATCTCACAAAGCTGCTGATTCTGGCCGATCAAGCCGGCGTGATTCGCGATCCCGATCTAGCCTCAGCAAGAATGCGGCATTTCCTGGCGCTCAATGGCGTTCAGTAACTCGATGCGATGGAAACGATAGCTCGTTTAAGCATCAATCAGTACACCGTGCGGCAGTGGAGCATCCCTCAATTATTGGACGGATGCGCGTCGGCCGGAATACCCTTCGTCGGGCTCTGGAGAGACAAACTTGCCCAGACGGGTCTGCGGGAAACGAGGAATCTCTTGCAGGCTACCGGCGTTCGGGTCTCCAGTCTTTGTCGGGGCGGTTTCTTCCCCGGAAGCACTTCAGAGCAGCGGTCCAATATTCTCGAAGCTAACCATCGCGGCATTGACGAGGCCGCGGCCTTGGCCACCGAAGTCCTCGTGCTGGTCTGCGGAGGCATCGTCAACCGGGACCTCGATCAAAGCCGGAAAATGGTTGAGGAAGGGATTTACCGATTGCTGCCATATGCCGCCAAGGCCGGCGTAAAGTTAGGAATCGAGCCGCTCCACCCAATGTTCGCAGCCGACCGTTCCGTGATCGTCTCGCTGCGAGAAGCGAACCGGATCGCGGAATTGTTCAACTCACCCTACCTCGGCGTGGTGATCGATGTCTACCACGTCTGGTGGGATCCGGAAGTCTACTCAGAAATTTCTCGAGCGGCTGGGCGCATTTTCGGTTTCCACGTCAACGACTGGATTGTACCCCTTCCCGATATCGTGCATGGCCGGGGGATGATGGGCGATGGTGTGATCAAGGTTCGACCGCTGCGCGAAGCTGCAGAGAAGGCCGGCTATAATGGACCGATCGAAGTGGAAGTTTTCAACGAGAAACTTTGGCAGATGTCCGGCAACGATCTGCTCGCTCTGGCAAGGGACCGTTTCCTCAAGCTCGTGTGAGCGGCCGACAGATATTGCTCAAACAGAAATAAGATGCGACCCATCGGATCTTCCCGCAGCAAGAAAGACCTCGTTACCCGCGAGCTGCGCTCGGCCATCCTCAATGGGGAACTGCCACCCGGCACACGGCTGATCATCGATGACCTGGCTGCTCAACTGGATGTAAGCCCGATCCCGGTTCGCGAAGCTCTTCAGCAACTGCAGTCGGATGGGTACGTCGTGATCGAACCGTATATTGGAGCAAAAGTCGCCGCGATCGAAGCCGAATCGATCATCGAAGTGTTTTCGCTGCTCGAGACCATGGAAGTCGTAAGCAGCAAAGCAGCCTGCCGGCGCATGAGCGACGAGGATTTGCGGCTCCTCGAATCCATCGTCGTAAGAATGGATGGCCTGGTATCGGACCCCGAAGCCTGGTCGCAGGAAAATCGCCATTTTCATCAATTTATTTGCGAGTGCTCGGGAACGCGTCTCGTCGGATCTCTGATGTCTAAGGTCCTTGATCACTGGGACCGGCTCCATCGCTATTTCCTCAAAGACGTTTTCGCCCTGCGGTTACCTAACGCTCAGCGCCAGCACCGGGAAATCCTGCGCGCCCTTCGCGCGAAAGACCCGGTGAAAGTGGAATTCTTAATCCGACAACACAATCAGGATTCGCTCGGCGCCTACGAAAGATACCTGCGCCAATCACCGACTCGGGGCAACCGTATCACAGCCAGATCACTACCCGTTCGCAAGACTTTGGCGCCATCCACTAGCCCAGCTCCCCCGAAAAGGCGCGGATAGCCTCAGAGCTCCTAGCGCGGCGTAGCCGCAACTCAAACATGATCCATGTAAAATGAGGTGATCGAGGATCGGCCTAACTAAGGAATGACGGTAGGGCGAATCCGCCGCGGCGGATCAGCCTAAACCGCAAATGTCGTTAGCCCCTTGAGGCTCATTTGTCCCGCGTCGCGTCGCGTCGCGGGACGAATTCGCCCTACCAGCTTTCGCCGCATGTTGGCGGCCGGCGGACAAATTAGGCCTTTCAATTTTCCCGTTAATACGAAACGACGCGCGGAAGCGCCTTTGCCTCTTCTATCCACTTGCTGACGGTTGCCACGCCCGGGACAACATGCACTTGGCGGTTGGCCTCGTTTGCGCTCTTAAGCTTTTCATGGAGGTGTTCCGCGTTTCGCTGGGCGAGTTCCAGGACGGAATCAACCCCGGCAGACTCCAAAAGCTCTGCGTATTGGCGGGCAATGCCATGAATCCGGAACAGATCCGCCTGGTTTACCCATTTCAGAATATGATGTTCGGAATAGCCGGTTTTTGCGGCGAGATCGTTTCGGCCTTTGGGTGTCTTTCCAGCCTCCAACAGTTCTTCGACCGTGGTTATGCCGATCGTTTCAAGCTTCTTAGTGTGAACTTCTCCGATCCCTTCGATCTCGTTGATGTGCTTCATAACCTCCTGGGGGTGCTTTCTATTCAATACGGACTCATCTGACCGCTCGCAAGCCGAAAGTAGCATAGGCTTCTGGCCTGTCGGTTCGCCGGAAAAAGGTTAGTTCTCGGACTCAGCGAGGCGCCCAGGCCAGATGCATATGCTACCTTGAGACCTGCAGGTGATCGCGGCCGGATAGGTGCCACGGAATGAGTCGACAAGGTCGCTTGCTTTGTTAAATTTTTGCCCTCAATGAAAATCAAACGCGCTCTCGTTTCGGTGTCGGACAAAACGAGCGTCGTGCCGTTTATACGTCGCTTAAGCGAGTTCGGGGTCGAGATCATTTCGACGGGAGGAACCGCCGCCCTGCTCAAAAGCGAATCCATTCCGCATATTGCCATAGAGGAATTTACCGGGTTTCCCGAAATTTTGGATGGCCGTGTCAAAACGCTTCACCCAAAAGTGCATGGCGGCTTGCTCTATTTGCGGGCAAATCCTGATCACCAGCGCGAGGCGCAGGCTCATGAGATCGAAGCGATCGATCTCGTTGTCGTCAATCTGTACCCGTTCCAGACGACCGCGGAGAGGCCCGGGGTAACCCTGGAAGAAGCACTCGAAAGGATTGACATCGGCGGCCCTTCCATGCTGCGAAGCGCCGCGAAAAACTACCAATCTGTAACTGTGGTCACCGATCCACGAGATTACGAGACAGTCGTTCAGCAAATGGAGGAGCATGACGGAGGCACCACACTCAAATTCCGGGAGCAACTCGCCATTAAAGTTTTTCTAACCACTGCCAAGTACGACCAGGCGATTGCCGATTTCCTCAATCGCGAACAAACAACTGCCGGATCTTTCTTGATCTCGCTGCCGCTCGAGATGCGCCTGCGCTACGGTGAAAATCCGCACCAAAACGCTTCGCTCTATGGGCGATTCCAAAATTTTTTCCAGAAACTCCACGGTAAGGAACTCTCGTTCAATAACATCCTCGACATCAACGCCGCTGCGAATCTGATCCAGGAATTCGTCGAACCGACGGTCGCTATTCTGAAGCATACCAATCCGTGCGGGGTCGGCGCCGACCCGGATCTTCGCGAAGCCTGGATGAAAGCGTTCGCTACGGACAAGCAGGCGCCCTTCGGTGGGATTATTATTTGTAACCGTCCAATTACCGAGCCGCTGGCCAGAGCGATTACCGAGATTTTTAGTGAGGTTATTATCGCCCCAGATTTCGAACCGGAGGCGCGGGCGCTGCTCCAGAAGAAGAAGAATTTACGATTAATCCGAATGTTGGATTGGGCCTCAGAAACCGAACAGGACCCCGATTTACGATCAGTGATCGGCGGTATCCTGGTCCAGGATAAAGACCGCACGGAGCTAACGGACCCGGAGCGGCGGGTCGTATCGACGAGACCGCCGACAGCCGATGAAATGAAGGCGATGCTTTTCGGCTGGAAGGTCGTGAAGCACGTTAAGTCCAATGCGATCGTCTTTGCCGCAAAGGATCGGACGCTGGGCATCGGTGCCGGCCAAATGTCCCGGGTCGATTCGTCTCGAATCGCGGTCTGGAAGGCAAGCGAGTCTGGACTTTCTCTAAAGGGCAGCGTGATCGCGAGCGATGCGTTCTTCCCATTCGCCGATGGACTAATCGCTGCCGCGGACGCCGGTGCGACCGCCGCGATTCAACCCGGCGGTTCAGTTAGAGATGACGACGTGATTCGGGCAGCAAACGAGCGCAGCATGGCCATGATCTTGACGGGTGTCCGACATTTCAAGCATTGAAACCGGCGATGATTAAACTGGGAGTCAACATCGATCACGTCGCTACCCTTCGGCAGGCCCGCTATGCTGCAATGATGGATTCGTCTAACTGTGAGCCGGACCTTCTCGCTGCAGCCTCGGCGTGCGAGCGAGCCGGAGCGCACGGCATCACCGTCCATCTCCGAGCCGACCGCCGCCACGTCCAGGATCGGGACGTGTTCCGGCTACGCAGCAGCCTCATCACGAAACTCAATCTTGAAATGGGCAATAACTCAGAAATCCTTGAGACCGCGCTGCGGGTGATCCCCGACGAGGTATGCCTCGTCCCGGAAAACCGGCAAGACGTTACGACCGAAGGTGGTCTCGATGTTCTGAGGCATCTCAAATCTCTTCGCAAGACAGTTCAGCGTCTTCAAGCTGCTGGAGTCCGGGTCAGTACTTTCATCGAGCCCGTGGCGGAGCAGATCGAAGCTTCAGCTCAGTTGGGGGTCGAGGCTGTGGAGCTTCATACTGGCGCATTCGCCAACGTGATGGAGGAATTTAGGAATGATGAAATCGCTCGGCTGGACGCCGCGGCGCGACTGGCCATCGAAAAAGGCCTCAAGGTCAACGCCGGGCATGGCATCAACTACGATAACGTCCATCTGCTGTTGCGAATTCCACACTGGAAGGAGTTTAATATCGGGCATTCGATCGTTTCACGAGCGATAATGGTCGGGTTGGAAAATGCTGTTCGCGAGATGTTACTGCGCCTACAACCGTATCGATGATTTTCGGCATTGGGATTGATGTGGTAGAAAACGCTCGCATTGCGGATTCCATCAGGAGACACGGAGATCGTTTCCTCGAGCGGGTTTACCAAACCGCCGAGCTGGAATATTGCCGCTCGATGACAGATCCGATTCCCCATTTCGCTGCACGATTTGCCGCAAAAGAAGCAGTTTCGAAGGCGTTTGGCACTGGGTTCGCCCAGAACGTGAGTTGGAAAGAAATCGAGGTTAGGCGGAAGGCTAGCGGAGCGCCCTTCATTGTTCTTCATACGGCAGCTGAGGATCTGGCAAGAAGCTTAGGGATCACAGCTGTTCACATCAGCCTGAGTCACTCCCAGAACTATGCCGTCGCCAACGCCCTGCTGGTGAAAGAATGAGAGTTCCGCGTTCAGAGTTCCGCGTTCCGCGGCCGTGACAGACGCGGGACGCGGAACCTGAAACTCGGAACCTGGAAGCAGAAAAACGATGGAGCGCGATTACAAGGTAACTCTGGAGGTTTTCGAAGGACCGCTCGATCTTCTGCTCTATCTCATCAAGAAGGAAGAAGTCGATATTTATGATATCTCGATCGAAAAGATCACCGCGCAGTACCTGGAGTACCTGAACAGCTTCCGGATGCTGGATCTGGAGATTGCGGGCGAGTTCGTCGTCATGGCAGCGAATCTGATCTATATCAAGAGCCGAAGCCTGTTGCCTGTGCATCAGCAACCTCCCGACGAAGACGCGGAGGAAGTGGATCCACGTTGGGACCTCATCCGACAGTTGATCGAATACAAGAAGTTTAAAGACGCCGCTTTTCACCTCCACCAACGCGAACTCGGGCAGGAAGGAATGTTCCCCCGCCTGCCGGATAAACCGGCAGGGTCCGATGTCCTTCTCAAATCCGAGGTGGGCATCTTCGATCTGATCAATGCGTTCCAGCGGGTCCTTAAAAAACTTCAAGGTAAGCGGGAAGATCTGCGCGAAATCTTCGAAGAGAACTACACTGTCTCGGACAAGATCGACTACCTCATGCGCGCGACGCAGTTCGAAAAACCCACCTTCTTTTCCCAGCTCTTTGCCTTGGCCGCGTCGCGAACCGAAATTGTGGTGACATTCCTGGCTCTCCTCGAGCTCATTCGTCTCAAACAGCTCCGAGTCGCCCAGAGCGAGCCGTTTGCCGAGATCGAAATCAGGAGACTTTAATGGTAGGATGGACAGTTGGAACGGTCCATCCTACCATTAAAGTCTGAGGCATGGTTACGCTGAAAGCGGTTATTGAAGCTCTGCTGTTCAGCTCGCACAAAGCTCTTACGCCAAAAGAGATTGTGAGCGTGTTGAAAGCAGCCTCGGAAGCTGCCGACAAAAGTACCAGAAACGAAGCAAGCGTTCCGGCCAGGGAAAACGAGGTCGCCGAGGTGTTGCAGGCACTCGCCCGCGAATATACGGAAATGGGCCGCTCGTTTCAGTTGGTTGAACACGCGTCCGGATGGCAACTGACCAGCCGGCCGGATTATCAAGCCTGGGTGCGCCAGCTGTTCCCTGAACTGCGCCCTGCCCGACTCAGCACCCCCGCGCTCGAAACGCTCGCGATCATCGCTTACCGGCAACCGATAACGAAAGCCGATATCGAGGCGATTCGCGGCGTCACCGTGGATGGAATTCTCCAGAAACTCCTGGACGCGGGCCTCACCAAAATCGGCGGACGAGCGGAGATTCCTGGGAGACCTTTGTTGTACGAAACTACACAACATTTCCTGGAACATTTTGGTCTGAGAACGCTCGATGAGCTGCCGAACGCTTCGGAACTCCGCGATCTTTCGTTGCCCGGAACGAAGGAGACTGGTTTACCCGCTGGCCCGGAGCATCAGGCAATTCAGGAGACGCTGGACTTACCGGAACAGAAAGCGACTGACGAAGATATCGTTCGAAGCACAATCACGCACCCGCAAGACCCCAAGCTGAAGGAGACACAAGGTGGAACCATCGAAACCGTCGCTAGAAGAGATCCGGAACCAGATTGATGGCATCGACTCTGAATTGCTATGGCTGCTCAATCAACGCGCTGAACTGGTGCATGAGATTGGCGTCTTAAAGAAAGAGGCCGGCTTATCGATTTATGCACCTGAACGCGAGGAGACGCTGCTCCAGTCTCTGGTACAAAGGAGTCAGGGCCGATTGCCACCCGTCTCGATCCGGGCGATCTACCGGGAGATCATGTCAGCCTCGCTTGCCCTCGAAAAGGATTTGACGATCTCCTACCTCGGCCCAGAGGCAACCTGGACACATCAAGCCGCGCGGGCAAAATTCGGAGCATCCGTCCGCTACGATCCCCAGTCGAATATCGGAGACGTCTTCGACCAGGTGACCCGCCGCCGCGCAGACTACGGCGTCGTTCCGATCGAAAACTCGGTGGAGGGCGCCGTGAATCACACGCTGGACGTTTTCATGGATTCAGAACTCAAGATCTGTGCCCAGATCCTGTTGCGGATCGAAAACAATTTTCTTGCAGCAGGTGCTCGCGAGGAAATCAAAAAAATCTATTCGCATCCGCAGGTCTTCGGACAATGCCGGAAGTGGCTCCAAAACTACGCGCGCGGCCTCGAGTTGATCGAGGTGTCCAGCACCACTCGGGCGGCCGAGATCGCTGCGCACGAACCTGGCGCAGCCGCCCTCGCCGGCGCGATGGCAGCGGAAATTTACAGGCTTCAGGTTTTGGAGCGGTCGATTCAAGACAGCCCGAACAACACGACTCGATTCCTGGTGATTTCGCACACAACCTGCCCACCGACAGGTAACGATAAAACCTCATTGATGTTTTGTGTTCACGATCGCGTCGGCGCGCTGTACTCGGCTCTGGAGCCATTCAATCGGCTCAAGTTGAGCATGAGCAAAATTGAAAGCCGGCCATCGAAGCGAAAAAACTGGGAGTACTTTTTCTTCGTCGACATCGAGGGTCACTGCGACGACAAACCCGTCAAGGATGCGCTGCATGAGCTGGAGAAGCACTGCACTTTTGTCAAGGTCCTGGGGAGTTATCCGAAAACGGAAGCGGTGGGGGGATAGGGCTCGTTCGTTTCTCGTGTCTCGTGTCTCGTGTCTCGTGTCTCGCCTCGTTTGCGCGCTCTGGAACTTTGGGAATGAAATAGTACTTGCAACGCCAAGCCGATTTATATAACATCTTTGCCAGATGTTCTATGAATAAGATTCAGTCTTTTGAAGACTTCGATGCATTCAAAATAGCGAGAGAGTTTTGCCGGGCCGTAGGGAGAATAGTCCGAAGCCAGACCTTCAGTGATGACCGCAGTCTACGTTGGCAGATTGAGAAATCACTCGTCTCCATCCTCTCTAACTTTGCAGAGGGATTTGAGCGCGATGGGCGTCAGGAATTCATTCAGTTCCTGACAATCGCTAAGGGATCTGCAGGTGAAGCTCGTGCACAGTTGATCTACGCTTATGACCAAGGTCTGATCGACGAGGCGACGTTCCAATCGCTGCACGATTTAGGCGTTAGAGTTTCGGCGATCTTCGGCGGTTTATTGAAACATCTCTCCCAATCCGAATACTCCGGAATCAAATTTAGGAAATTCAACGCATCGCCGAATCAGAGAACGGTTCCTGGAAGGCAAGCAAGTCCGGCTTCCGGAAATCAAACAAAGATCTCAGGAGATAGCGAAAAACGAGAGACGAGAAACCAGAGACGAGAAACGAGAGACGAATAACGAATGAGCTTTACCGCCCGACGTAGATGGCGTCGCTTGGCCAATCCGGTCTTAAGTAGCCTCCATTCATGTTAACGAGAGGCAGGTAGTTGCGCATGACGCGGACCGGGGCCAGCAGACGAACAGTCGAGACCGCTTCGATCGAATTGTCTCCGTGGTTTTTCACAAGACTCGGAATCAATTCCTCGTGGATTCGCCGGACTATATCCAGGTCACTGGTCCCGTCGACAAACAGCAGCAAGGCGACTTTCCCATCTATCTCAGCGATATGACTTTCAAAGATGCTCTCCGTGAACACCGTCTGCTGGCTGGACTCTTGACGCATTTCATCCACTACCTGGGTATAGGTGACACCAACCCGAAACTTAATGATGTAGAGATTGCGTGTGTTGAATTGTTTCGCACCGTCTGAGGAGAGATCGAGGTTCGTGTAATAAGAGAGAATACCCTCTTGCTCCAGGCGCGATCGCTTCCGACTCACGGTACGAACGTTGACTCCGGTAAGCTCTGCTACGCCGTTGTCTGATTCGCGCGGGTCTCTGATTAGCTGGCGAACAATCGCCTTTTCTTGCTCATCTAAAATTCTCATGGCAGTATGCGCTTTCGGTACGGTGCCGGGAAAGCCCTGCTCTCCATTTTCCCCGGGGCCAAGCTGAACTACGAAAATCCGAAATTATTCGATTTGTTCTTTTTGGGCGACATAAATTTGTCGGATGAATCGTATTTTCGTCTTGAATCACGCAGTTGAATACCTATCGTCACCAAGTTTGCAGCCATGAACGACGCGATCAACGACGTACTTCGAGAGATTCCGGTCTCGCTGTATGAACCGGAGGAGGAACATGATTCCTGTGGTGTCGGCTTTGTCGCTGCAATTGACGGGCAGCGCTCCAATCGCGTGCTCCGCCTCGGCCTGACATCCGTCTGCAACATGGCACACCGTGGCGCCATGGATGCCGATGCGAAAACTGGGGACGGATCGGGGGTCTTGACCCAGATCCCATACAAGCTCTTTCGCACTGAACTCGCCAAGCTTGGGCATACCTTGTACAACGACACCGATCTGGGCGTTGGATTCGTTTTCCTGCCCCACGATAACGCCTACGCTCAGGCGCGCACGAAGGCAATCATTGAAGAGGTGCTCGGCGAAAGGAATCTGTTCCAGTTCGGATGGCGCGAGGTACCGCTCAATATCATGGTGCTGGGCGAGAAGGCCCAGCTAACCATGCCGCGGATCGAACAGGTCTTGATCGGCCGGCCCGCCGGAATGAGCGATGACGAATACGAGCGCCGATTGTTCCTGGCCCGCAACGAGATCGAGAAACGCGTGCAACTCGATCACATCCGAAACTTTTACATCACCTCTTTTTCGCATCGGGTGATCATCTATAAGGGGCTGCTGACCGCTGTCTTCTTGGACAAATTCTATCTGGATCTGAGTAGCCCGGAATATGAGACTGCCATCTGCCTCTTCCACGAGCGATATAGCACCAACACTTTTCCAACTTGGCCGCTGAGCCAGCCTTTTCGGGTTCTGGGCCACAACGGTGAGATCAATACGATTCGGGGAAATCGGAACTGGATGCGAGCTCGGGAAGCGGAGCTTGAGGCCGATTTTTGGGGCGAGGATATCGACCTGCTCAAACCGATCATTCAGCCCGGTGGATCCGATTCTGCGAGCCTGGATAACGCTCTCGAAGTCCTGATCATGTCGGGTCGGGACATGCTTCACGCGATGACCATGCTCATCCCACCAGCCTGGCGCACGGATCAAACCATGGCGCCGGAGCTGAAAGCTTACTACGACTATCACCGATGCTTCAACGAGCCGTGGGATGGACCGGCCGGACTCGTTTTCAGCAATGGTGTGGTAGCCGCGGCCTGTCTCGATCGGAATGGCCTGCGCCCCGCTCGGTACCAGGTCACCGAAGATGGGATTTTCTCGCTCGCCTCGGAGGTTGGCTGCACAGAGATTGATGACTCAAAGGTCATCGAAAAGGGGCGTTTGGCCCCGGGCGAAATGATCGCAGTAGACACGCGAGCGGGAAGGCTGCTTCGCGATAGCGAGATCAAGCTCCGGCTGTCAACTCAGAAGCCGTACCTACAGTGGGTAAACAGGCATCTGGTCTCGCTGCAGCAGATCGCCGGCCCGGAGATCCCCTGCCCGCAAGGCGATCTTGACATCCTCGGACTGACTCAGCGCCAGGTCGCGTTTGGCTACACGAACGAAGAGCTCGAGTTCGTCATGAAGCCGATGATGAAAGACGCTCAGGAGGCCGTTGGTTCGATGGGCGACGACACTCCTCTTGCCGTTCTCTCTTTACAACCGCGACTCCTGTACACCTATTTTAAGCAACTCTTTGCCCAGGTCACCAACCCGCCAATCGATCCCCTTCGCGAAAAGTTAGTCATGTCTTTGGCAACGATCATGGGTTGGCGGCGAAATCTTTTGGGCGAAACCCCGGAACATGCGCAACTGGTGCATTCCGACTCGCCGATTCTTCTACCACACGAGCTAGAGGCTTTGCGCTCGATCCCCGATCCCGCTCACAAGGCGGTCTCGATCTCGGCGCTTTGGAATCTCGCGGAGGGCGAAGAGGGCCTGGAAAAGGCGGTGAACCGGATCTGCTCGGAAGCCGAGCACGCAGTCGACGAGGATGTTCGCTTGATCGTCCTTTCCGATCAGGGAGTCGATCACGAGCGGGTCGCGATTCCGATGCTTCTCGCCGTGGGTGCAATCCATCATTCCCTTACGCGAGTCGGTAAGCGCATGAAATGCAGCATTGTCTGCGAGACGGCAGAAGCGCGCGATGTGCACCAGGTGGCCTGCCTGATCAGCTACGGCGCGAGTGCGATTTGTCCCTATCTGGCCTACGAAACAATCGGCGAGCTGATCGAGAAGGGAAAAGTTGGCGAAGGTGCGAGCTACCAGACGGTCATCCGAAAGTACAAGGAAGCTCTGGAAAAAGGACTTCTCAAGATTATGTCCAAGATGGGCATCTCCGTCATCGGCAGCTATCGCGGTGCTCAAATTTTCGAGGCCATTGGTATCAGTTCCGAACTGATCGAAAAATGTTTCGCCGGCACCTCCTCGAAGATCGAAGGGATCGGATTCCGCGAAATTGCGCTGGAGAGCATCACCCGGCATCGACAAGCTTTCGCCAGGCCAGTTCCGGAAGAAGGGGGTACCCTGGAACTCGCAGATCCGGGCTACTATCGTTTCCGTCGGCAAGGCGAGCAGCACGCGGTCACGCCGCCGGTAATCAAGAACTTCCACACGTTCGTCAAATCGAATAAGCCGGAAGACTACAAGGCCTACGTGGATGCAGTCAAAGCTGTTCGCCCGACCTCTCTCCGAGACCTTCTGGAGATCATTCCCGACGCTAAATCGCCGATTCCAATCGAAGAGGTGGAACCGATCGAAGAGATTCGCCGGCGGTTCACGACTGCTGGGATGTCGCTCGGGGCGCTGAGTCCTGAAGCGCACGAATGCCTTGCGATCGCGATGAATCAGATCGGAGGCAAATCGAATTCCGGTGAGGGCGGCGAAGATCCCGAACGCTTCCACCGCCGCCCAAACGGGGACTGGCCGAACAGCGCGATCAAGCAGGTAGCGCAAGGCCGGTTTGGAGTCACAGCCGCGTATCTGGCCGCATCGAAAGAGATCGAGATCAAGATGGCGCAAGGCGCCAAACCAGGCGAAGGGGGTCAGCTGCCGGGCCATAAGGTCTCCGCCCTTATCGCAAAGCTCCGGAAAAGTACGCCGGGCGTGACGCTCATCTCGCCACCACCGCACCACGATATCTATTCCATCGAAGATCTGGCACAACTCATCTTCGATCTGAAACAGGTAAATCCTAGAGCGAAGGTCTGCGTGAAACTCGTGGCGGAAGCCGGGGTCGGGACAGTTGCCGCCGGTGTTGCCAAGGCGCATGCCGATATCATTCTTATCAGCGGACACGAAGGTGGGACGGGAGCCTCGCCCCTCAGCTCCATCAAGAACGCCGGAAGTGCGTGGGAGCTTGGAGTCGCCGAGGCGCACCAGGTTCTGATGCTGAACGGATTGCGTAATCGCATCACCCTTCGAACCGATGGCGGCATGCGAACCGGAGAGGATATCGTCTTCGCGGCGCTGCTGGGAGCCGAGGAATTCAATTTCGGGACGACAGCCTTAATCGCGTCTGGTTGCGTTTACGTCCGGCAATGCCACCTCAACACTTGCCCGGTCGGCATTGCCACTCAGGACGAGAAGCAGCGCGCCAAGTTCAAAGGCAAGCCTGAATACGTTGTGAACTATTTTAACGGGGTGGCCCAGGATGTTCGCGAAATTATGGCGAAGATGGGCCTTCCCACTTTCAACGACCTTGTCGGGCGCGTGGAGTATTTGCGACAACGCGAAGTGCCAGAGCATCGGAAGGCGAATCGGGTGAACTTGAGCCGTCTCCTGGTCAACGTTGCCCGCGACGGCGACTCACAGCCCCGCTACAACACCTGGGATCGAAATGATCCCCCGCCGGGCCGTCGCCTGGACGATTCAATACTGCAAGACGCGCGTGAGGCGGTGAATGATCAATTACCGATTGCTCTGGCTTACCGCGTAAAGAACACCAACCGCGCGATCGCGACCAAGCTTTCCGGTGAGATCGCCTATCTATGGGGAGAACAAGGACTGCCCTCAGGCACGATCGAATTGACCTTGCGGGGCAGTGCTGGTCAAAGCCTTGGTGCCTTTCTCAGCCCCGGCGTCAAAGTCTTCTTAACCGGTGAGGCCAATGACTACGTCGGAAAAGGGATGAGTGGAGGCGAGATTGTGGTGAAGCCGCCTGCGAATCGAAAGTACGTTGCTCACGAAAATTCCATTGTCGGCAACACCTGTCTGTACGGCGCTACCGGTGGCTGGTTCTATGCTTCTGGACGCGCGGGGGAAAGATTTGCGGTCCGTAACTCTGGCGCTACCGCTGTGATCGAAGGCGTAGGTGATCACGGCTGCGAGTACATGACGGGCGGCGTGGCTCTGGTGCTGGGCCGAACCGGGAAGAACTTTGGCGCAGGAATGACCGGCGGCGTTGCTTTCGTGCTCGATCTCGAAGCGTGCTTCCCGATCGCGCTGAACCCGGAGTTAGTGAAAGCTCAACCCCTGGAGGTTGACGAGGATGTCTTGACCGTGAAGGAGCTAATCTACAAGCATCTCGAACGGACCGAAAGCGAGCGTGCCCGTGCGATTCTGGCCGACTGGAATTCGTACCAATCCAAGTTCTGGAAAGTGGAACCGATCCAGACGGTCCCGAAACCGAGCGCAGCCGCAGTGCCGACGCCGGCAGGCACGCCGGCCACAAAACATTAAACTATGGAAATCGCCACTCAACTGGCCCTGTTCCTGGCAAATAAGCCCGGGACCTTGGCTGCAGTCTGTGACGCCCTTTCCGCCGAGAAAATCAACATCTACGGCTTAACGATCTCGGATACGGTCGATCACGCGGTCGTCCGGATGGTTGTGAGTGACCCTCACAAGGCCTTGTCGATCTTTGAGGCGCATGGAACGCTGGTAGTCGAGAACGAGGTGCTGCTCATCGAACACGATAATAAGCCTGGCTCCTTGTCAGAAATCGCGAAGAAGCTCGCGGCGAAGAAGGTCAATATCGAGTACGCTTACCTGGCGAGCGGGCCCCACTTGAAAAAGGGAACCCTTATTCTCCGGCCTGACAACCTCAAGAAAGCTGTCCAGATTTTGAGCTGAGGTTACCTCTTTTCGGCGGATTGTGCCGTCTCGATCTTCTGTTCCGGTACCGGTTGATCAACCCACTCGAGATACGCCATTGGCGCCGAATCGCTCGGCCGCGGCCCGAGCTTCACTATCCGAATGTAGCCGCCCTGGCGACTCCCGGCGCGCGGCGCGACCTCGGCAAACAGCTTGCGTACCACGTCCTTTTGCCGAAGGAACGCAAGCGCTAGCCGTCGGGCATGCAAATCGCCACGCTTCCCTAAGGTAACCATCTTCTCCGCAAGCGGGCGAACCGCCTTCGCTTTTGCTAACGTAGTCTTGATCCGATTGTGTTCGATCAGGCTGCAAACCTGGTTAGCGAGCAGCAGATTTCGATGCTCGGCTTTGCGGCCCAACTTCACCGTTAATTTCGCGTGACGCATAGTTACTCAGTTTGATTTCGGAAGTTCCGGCGGCTGATCCCCGCCCGCAATCCGCCGCGGCCGATCGCGCAGCGACTGCGGGCTGGGCAGCCGCCCTACAATTCAACTTCGGAATTTGCGCTTAAATCGAGACGAGTTTCCCATCGTCGTTTCGGTCACCGCCGAGCGCTGGTTCGACCAGACCGGATTCAAACTTCATACCCAGACTCAAACCGAGTTGTTGTAGTTTCTCCTTGATCTCATTCAAAGACTTCTTACCGAAATTGCGGTATTTCAGCATCTCGGCTTCTGTCTTCATGGCCAACTGGCCAACGGTCGTGATATTCGCGTTGTTCAAACAGTTCGCCGCCCGAACGGAAAGCTCGATCTCATTCACGCTCATATTGAGAAGCTTCTTCAGGCGAGTGTTTTCCTGGCTGACTTCCTCCGGCGTTTCATCGAACTCCACCTGGCTATCGTCATAGTTAACGAAGACGTCGAGATGATGACGGAAGATCGCGGAAGCCTGGAGCAAAGCCTCATCCGGCGTGATGCGCCCGTCTGTCCAAATCTCCAGGATCAGCTTATCGTAATCGGTTCTTTGACCAACCCGCGTGTTCTCGACCGCGTATTTGACCCGGGTGACAGGCGAGAAGATCGAGTCGATCGGGATGACGCCGATCGGCATGTCGGGACGCTTGTTTTCATCCCCCGAAAAAAATCCGCGACCAATCCGGACGTCGAACTCCGCTTCGAATTTCTGCTTCTTATCAAGCGTACAAATGATTTGGTCGGTGTTCAAAACTTCAATCCCGGTTACAGTTTGAATGTCGCCGGCTGTCACCGGGCCTTCCCGGTGGACATTGATAGAGATGGTACGGGCATCGTGGTCAACGGCTTTGAACCGAATCTTCTTTAGGTTGAGAACAATGTCGGTCACGTCTTCGACGACGCCTGGCAAAGACGCAAACTCGTGTTGAGCGCCAGTGATGCGGGCGGACGTGATTGCAGCACCCTCCAGGGATGACAACAGAACGCGTCGGAGTGAGTTGCCAACCGTATGGCCATACCCCGCTTCAAACGGTTCCGCGACAAATTTGGCGTAAGTTTCAGTTGCGCTGGCCTCGTCCTTGACAAGGCTCTTCGGCATTTCGAAACGTCCTAGACGAACGGGCATAATAACAATCTGGATCTACCGGGTTTCCCCTGGCGCGTGCGGTCGACAACCAATCGGCTGAGACCCAGGGACCAACGGCAAGTATATTGGCTCGCGCGGAGCGTGGAATGAGCCACATGCGGCTGAAGTTGTCAAGGGATAGGGACCAACCCTGGGCCAAAATACGGTAGGGCCAAGTTTCCCGCCGTCGCCGGAGGCTATGGCGTGGCTCGCCAAAGTGCGTACCTAGCACCCGGCGACAGGGAGTTCTCGCGGGGCGCGCTGAAGCTCGACAGAGCGGAGGCGGCACCTTGGCCTCCTCCTCGTTTCAGGACGCGGCGGAGCGCGTCCCTACCGTCTTTTTCCCTTGGTCTCACGAGTCGTAAATGCAAATTTTACCCGGGCAACTCCTCCCTCCAGACTATGCCAAAGACTATCTGCATCCTTGGCGCCTTTGATACCAAAGGCGAAGACCACGCTTTTTTGCGCCAGGAAATCCTGAAACGCGGCCATCAAGCCGTGACCGTGAATATCGGAATACTCGGCAGCACCAATTTCTTCCCGGTCGACTACGATTCGGGAGAGGTCGCCAAGGCCGGCGAAGTTGATTTAGCTGATTTGCGATCAAAAAAGGACAAGGCGGCCGCGATGAAGGCGTTCGATGCAGCAGCGCCAAAACTCCTTCAGCAATTATTCAAGGAAGGAAAATTTGACGGTGTCATTGGGATGGGCGGTTCCGGTGGATCGGCGATCATCGCGTCAGCGATGCGGTCCTTGCCGATCGGCGTACCAAAGGTTCTGGTCTCAACGGTCGCTTCGGGGGACGTCTCGTTCTACGTCCGCGGCAAAGACATCGCGGTGTTGCCGTCAATCGTCGACGTCGCTGGGGTGAACCGTGTTTCCCGGTTGGTCTATGCTCGCGCCGCCGGGGCAATTTGCGGAATGGTCGACACTGAGACTCCCAGCGCGACCGGGGACCGCCCGATCATTACTGCATCGATGTTTGGTAACACCACGAACTGCGTGAACGCCTGCGCAAAGGCTTTAAGCGAAAAAGGATTTGAAGTGCTGGTGTTTCATGCGACGGGCGCTGGTGGACGCGCGATGGAGACGCTCGTTGCCGACGGGCTAGTCGAAGCTGTGCTGGACATAACGACCACCGAATGGGCAGATGAGCTTTGCGGCGGCGTTTTCAGCGCAGGTCCGGACCGTTTGGGCGCACCGGGACAACGCGGTCTGCCGCACCTGATCGTGCCGGGATGTGTCGACATGGTTAACTTCGGGGCTCCTGCGACGGTTCCGGCAAGATACCGCGAAGCCCGGCGGCTGTTCTACGAATGGAATCCTTCCGTTACCCTGATGCGCACGAACGTCGAAGAGAATCAACAGATGGGAAAAATCTTTGCTCAGAAAGCAAACGCTGCCAAAGGCCCGGCGGCCTTCCTGATCCCGCTCCGGGGCGTCTCCATGCTGGATGGAGATGGCCAACCGTTTTGTGATCGAGCTGCTGATCAGGCGATGTTCGATGCGATTAAGAAGAATCTTAAGCCCTGGATCCCCGTCGTCGAGTCGGACCACAATATCAACGATCCCGAATTTGCGGCCAAAGCCGTGGAAATGATGCTTCAGTTAATTCAAGAGAGAAAAATTTGAATTATGGCTCAATCCAGACAGCAAATTCTCAGGCGCCTACGCAAGTTAGTGACGCAGCACAAACCCATCATCGGTGGCGGAGCCGGCACCGGTATCTCTGCGAAGTTTGAGGAAGCGGGTGGCGTCGATTTGATCGTGATTTACAATAGCGGGCGCTATCGCATGGCCGGTCGCGGCTCACTGGCCGGTCTGATGCCCTATGGCGATGCCAACGCCATTGTTATGGAGATGGCTGCTGAGGTGTTGACCGTTGTCACAGACACGCCCGTCCTGGCCGGTGTTTGCGGCACAGACCCGTTTCGTCAAATCCCACTCTTTATCAAGCAGCTGAAAGAGGTCGGATTTGCCGGGGTTCAGAATTTTCCGACGGTGGGACTATACGACGGGTTGTTCCGGAAAAATCTCGAAGAGACCGGGATGGGCTACGGGCTCGAGGTGGAGATGATCCGGGTCGCCCACGAAATGGATCTGTTGACGACCCCCTACTGTTTCAATCCTGAAGAGGCGAGAGCAATGGCAAAGGCAGGCGCTGACATTATCGTTGCACACCTCGGTCTGACTACGAAGGGATCTATCGGCGCATCCACGGCGGCTAATCTGGATGAAGCACCCCAGAAAGTGCAGGAGATAGCCGACGCGGCGAAATCGGCGAACAAGGATGTGCTTGTGTTGTGTCACGGCGGCCCGATTTCGGAGCCTCAAGACGCCGAATACGTCCTTCTCCGGACGAAAGGGGTGCACGGCTTCTACGGCGCCTCCAGCATGGAGCGGCTGCCCGTGGAAAAGGCTATCACCGAGACGATGAAGAGCTATAAGGCGATCAAGCTGAAAAAGTAGCGGAATTTTCGGAGGCTGATGCCCGCCCGCAACGCTGCCGCGTAGCGACTGCGGGCTGGGCAGCCGCCCTACACGCGATTCCCGGAATTCGAACCTTATACGGCTTCTGCGATCGCCTTCCCGACCGCGTCTGTCCGGGCCGTACCACCGATGTCGGCGGTACGCGGCCCTTTTGCCAACACCTTTTCGATTGCCCGGAGGACGGCGCTTGCGGCGTCGGCCTCGCCAAGGTGCTCAAGCATCATCGCCCCGGACCAAATCTGACCGATTGGATTTGCGATCTGCTTTCCAGCAATATCGGGCGCGGAGCCGTGGACCGGCTCAAACATCGACGGGTAGGCCCTTTCGGGATTTAAGTTCGCGGATGGAGCAATTCCAATCGTCCCTGTGCAAGCTGGACCGAGGTCGGAAAGGATGTCGCCGAAGAGATTGGATCCGACCACGACGTCGAACCAATCGGGGTGCAGGACAAAATGCGCAGCCAGGATATCAATGTGGAATTGATCGGTCTTGATTCCCGGAAATTCGTCTCCAATGGCTTTGAATCGCTCATCCCAGAACGGCATTGTGATCGTTATCCCGTTCGACTTCGTGGCAGAAGTAATGCGCTTTTTCTCCCGTTTTTGAGCCAACTGGAATGCGTAGCGCAGAATCCGATCGACGCCCCGCCGAGTAAAAACTGATTGCTGAGAGACGACCTCATGCGCCGTGCCTTCGAAAATTCGTCCGCCGATGCTCGAGTATTCGCCCTCGTTGTTTTCTCTTACGATTACGAAGTCGATGTCTCCAACTTCGCGGTCTCGTAGCGGAGAGCGTAGTCCGGGCATCAGACGGACGGGTCGAACGTTAGCGTATTGCTCGAAGGCGCGACGGATCGGAATGAGAAGTCCCCATAGGGAGATATGATCCGGCACTCCTGGAAAGCCGACCGCGCCGAGAAAAATGGCATCAAAGCCACGAAGCTTCTCCAGCCCGACTTCCGGCATCATCCGACCGGTTTCCCGGTAATACTCGCAGCTCCAGGGAAAATGGTGCCAATCCAAGTGAAATCCCGCTTTCCGGGCCGCAGCTTCGAGCACCCGGACTCCTTCCGGGGCGACTTCCTTGCCAATCCCGTCGCCCGGAATACTTGCTATACAATACTTTTTCATACGGACTAGAGTTTCTTAGCCTCACATTGCTTGACTTGCACTGGTTATTATCAGCGCCTTGCCGATTGGCAGGGACGTTGGCCAAGGTCGGCCAAATTGGGTAGGGCCAAATTCCCCACCCGCAACGCTTCCGCCTTGGGCGGATGCGGGCGGGCACCTTGGCCTGAAACCAGGAGGTCGTAGCGCTCGGTGGTAGCGCTCGGGGCCAGGACGGGCGGAAGCAGGTCCCTACCGTTCATAACGCGATGACGGCACGGACTGTTGTGGTAAGGTGAAAGTGCGACATCGCTAAACCTTTTTATGCCAGCTCTTGAAGAAGTTTTTCTTTATGAGGCCCTTCGGACTCCACGCGGGCGCGGCAAAGCAAACGGCGCGTTGCATACACAAACACCGCTGGGTCTGGTAACGACGCTGCTGAAGGCGTTGGCGTGCCGGCATCCGGACCTCGAACAGGCCGTCGACGAAGTCGTCCTCGGCTGTTGTGAACAATACAACGACCAAGGCGCCAACCTTGCGCGTTCCGCCGCGATCCAGGCAGGATACGCGATTACGACGCCAGGCATGATGGTTTCGCGCTTCTGCGGCTCGGCCCTCGATGCTGTCAATATCGGGGCAGCCAAGGTCATGGCCGGCCAAAATGAATTGGTGGTCGCTGGTGGCGTCGAGATGTTGTCTCTGTTCACGATTTTCGGGTCGGGTGGACCGTTGGCTTCGGATGTTGCTTTTAAGGATAAAGTTGTCGCCATTCCGCAAGGGCTCTCGGCGGATCTTATAGCCACCCGACAAGGCTATTTGCGCTCGGACGTAGACGCATTCGCGGCAGCCTCGCAGCAGCGCGCTTTCGCCGCGTGGAAGAATGGCTGGTTCCAGAATTCCGTTGTCCCTGTGCGTGGGGAAGACGATTCAGTCGTGCTCAGCCGAGACGAACTCGTGCGGGACAATGTCACTGTCAGCAGTTTGGCCAAACTCCCGCTTTCCTTCCGTAAAGCAGGGGAAGAGGAGGGATATGCTGAAATCATTCGTTTTCGCTATCCGGAGGTTGGACCCGTCCGATACGTGCACCACGCGGGCAATTCGTCAGGAATTGCCGACGGAGCAGGGATCGTTTTGCTGGGCAACGCCGAGGCGGGAACCAGACTCGGCCTGAAGGCACGAGCTAGAATCATGTCAACTGGGAGCGCGGCCGACGACCCGTGTATTATGCTCACGGCGCCGGCGGCCTCGACACGGCGGGCGTTGCAGCGGCTTGGGTTACGTTTTTCGGACGTCGATCTATACGAGGTAAACGAGGCGTTCGCTTCAGTCGTGCTCTACTTTATGGAGCGGACAAAAGTCCCGCATGAAAAAGTCAATGTCGTGGGCGGATCGATCGCGATGGGTCACCCAGTCGGCGCAACCGGAGCGATGTTGCTTGGAACATTGATTGATGAACTCGAGCGGCGCGGACTCGAGCGCGGTGTGGTGACTATGTGCACGGGGCTAGGGATGGGTGTTGCCACCGTGATTGAACGGGCATGAGTACAGAACGCGTTCGAGCCATTATCTGTCCGGCCATCATCTCCAAAGAGTTTCTTGATGCCATCGACTCGACGATCGCGGACCCGGAGGCCGCCGCTGTAATCCTGGAATTTGAGGGCGGGGAGAATGCAGCAAGCCTCGAGTGTTTCCTCGCCTCCTTCCCTTTCGTCGATCAGCTTCGCGTCTTGTTGCGGAAACTGGAGGTTTCCGGCAAACCAGTTGCAGGCGTTGTTCATCGATCATTGATTGGACTGCCCTTTGAGATTGCCTTGGCGTGCCACGCCCGATTTGTCGCTGACCAGAACGCTAGATTGGGGTTTCCCTTTCTCCGGTTCGGACAGTTACCGGTGATCGGTTCAACCCAACGCCTGCCGCGGCTGGTGGGGATTGAGACAGCCGCTGCGATCCTGCTTCGTGAGGAACTCCTCGACACCCAAAGTGCTCAAGAACTGCATCTTGTAACGCTCTGCATCGACGATCTAAGAGCTCGTGCGCTGGAATGGGCGCAGGCAAATAGTTCGATTAGGCAACCGTGGGATCTTGCGGATCGACCAACGATTAATACTCAAAGCGTGCAGGGTCGGCAGACGCTTCAAAGCCTCTTTCTCAAGTTGAGACATAAGGCCCCGCCGGAAGATACGGGTTCGGCCGCGCTGCTGAGATGTTTTCACGATGGCTTGGAAAGATCCGTGGATGCCGGAATTCGGTTGGAAGCCGAAGAAGGGAGAAGGGTACGAACTTCGGTTGCAGTGCGCAACCGCCTCCACGTTCTCCATCATCTCCGAAGCAAGGCGCTGAAGCGTTCTACTCAAGCGGCTGGTCAAATCAGGCAAATCGGCGTGCTCGGCGCCGGTGCGATGGGAACTGGGATCGCTTTTACCGCCGCGAAGCGAGGTTGCAACGTTTGCCTGTTCGATGTCTTTCCGGAGGCTTTGGAGCGATCGATCCAGCGCATAAAGCATCTTGGCAAGCGAGAATCAAACGAGCTTCTGAACCGAGTTTCTTTCGTTGGCGATCCCCGTTTACTCTCGCAATGCGAATTTGTGATCGAGGCGGTATTCGAGAAACCGGACATCAAGCGCGCAATCCTTCGGACTGTCTCGGAGCTGGTTCGTCCGGACACCATCCTATCGTCGAACACGACCACACTGCCGATTTCTGATTTGGCGATGGCGTGCCGGTGTCCCGGGAATTTTATAGGCACCCATTTCTTTTCGCCGGTAGACCGTATGGAGCTTCTGGAAATCGTCATCGGCACCCAGACTTCCACCGAAGCAATCAATGGAGCGTTTCGTCTTGCGAGGACCCTTGGCAAGGTCCCGGTCGTCGTGCGGGATGGACCGGGGTTCTACACCAGCCGGGTTGTCGCCGCGTATACCCAGGAGGCGTTGTTTCTGTTACGCGAGGGTGTTTCGCCGTGGTTCATCGACAATGTCGCCCAGAATGGCGGCATGATCGTCGGCCCGCTCGCAATGGCCGATCTCTTGTCGCTCGACCTTCTCCTCGACATCTTTCGAAGCCTTGGCGAGCACGGCAGGGGTAGCGCAAAGTATGCGAACGAATCTGTCGAAATTCTTCAGCAATTTACTTCCCACGGCCGCCTCGGCCGTAAAACCTCTGGGGGCATCTACGATTACGCCGAAAAGGATAGGAAAATCGATTGGCCGGGGCTAAAAGATTATTTTCCGCCTTCGCCTCAAGCGCCTTCGCCGGAAGAGATTACGCAAAGGCTGTTCTTGATCCAAACAATCGAAACGCTTCATGCCTTACGCGAGAATATTCTCGACGATCCTGAGACGGCAGATCTAGCCTCTGTCCTCGGTTGGAGCTATCCGGCATTCCGCGGCGGGGTCATGCGCTACAAGGATGACTTGGGCGAGGAGCAATTTCAGAATCTCCGCCGGTCTCTCGAGTCAAAGCACGGAGCCCGGTTTGCGCTACCGGGCTGATCAATCCTCGGCAGGAGCAGACCAACGGATGTGGTAACTGGAGGGTGATGTTCCGCCATCGCCGCGATATGGCTCCCAATGAAAAACGCTACGACGGAGCGTAGCGCAGCTTGTGGCTTCTTATTTGGTAGGGTCGTTTCTCCGAAACGATCGAAATTTCATTTGAGCCAGAAAGTCCCGAAATCTTGCGTGATGTGTCGAAGTGAACGTTTTCGAACGCTTTATGACGCAAAATCGGCGCCCGCTCGTGAGTCCAACAACAAATTTTCTTCGAGAAACTGACCATCCGCCGGTATAGTTCCAATTCGAGCATGATCCAACGAGATTACCTTATTGTCGGCGGTGGCGTCGCGGCCGCGAGTGCTTGCGAAGCATTGCGCCAATATGACCCAAAAGGATCGGTGACACTCGTCAGCAACGAGCCGCACCTTCCTTACCAGCGACCTCCGTTGTCAAAAGTTGTCCTCAAGGACGGATATCCATCCATCGAAAAGCTGGCCGAAAGATCAGCGGACTGGTATCGGAAAAGGGGAGTCGAGGTGCGGATCGCGACCCTAGTCCGCGAGTTTAACATCGAACGAAGACTCGCCGTTCTGGAGAATGGTCAAACGGTTGAATTTCGCAAGGCCTGTCTCGCGACCGGAAGCCGGGCGCGGCGGCCTCAGGTGGCTGGCGCGAATCTTGGGAACGTGGTCTATCTGCGAACCTATCGGGATGTTCTTGCGATACGCGAAATCCTGAGTTCGGAAAAGCACGTGGTTATCGTGGGATCCGGTTATCTGGGGGCTGAAGCGGCTTCGTCATTGCTCCAGTCCGGTTGCAAACTTACCCTGCTCAGCCGGGACAAAGCGATCTGGCAGGAGCTCTTGGATCCGCAAACGGCGGATTGGCTCACCAATCGATTTAGCGATGCTGGTGTCCAGCTATTGCTGAACGAGAACTTGAACGGATTCGAGGGCAAGACTGCCGTGCGGAATGTTCAAACCAAGAGCGGTCTTCGTTTCCCTGCCGGACTCGCAATCGTCGCGATCGGCACTGAGCCAAATCTGCAGCTTGTCACAAATACGCCTCTTAGCAGCCCTGGCGGCTGCCCGGTGAATGAGTACCTCGAAAGCGATGAAAAAGGCATCTATGCCGTTGGGGATATCGCTCTCTACCCAGACCGAATTTATGGTGGCGCTCGCCGGGTCACGAACTACGAAATGGCCAAGGCTCAAGGACTGGTCGCAGGTGCAAACATGACCGGCCGGAAACGGCAAAAATTCGAGATTGTGCCAACTTGCTCCAGCAGCGTTCTTGGGATGCATTTCGATTTCGTTGGCGACTTCAGCACGCCCCACCTTTTGGCCGATCTCGATGGTTCGAGAGAAAAGGCAAACTTTATCGCCAGATATCGTCGCGGCGATCTCTTGACCGCAGCCGTTTTGTGCAATCGGAAGCCGGACGAAGTCAGACGGATTCAGGAAGAAGTCAAAATCAGCATGTTTTCGCGATTGAAGAAGTAGACTTCACGAGTTTCGAGTTCCGAGTTCAAGATATGGGTGTTTGTTCGCTTGTAGGGCGGCTGGGTCAGCCGCCGGACCTTCGGGAATTTACCCTAGAAGACCGCGGGAACCCCCTCTTTCATCACAGACACCATCGATTCGATGTGATGCTGGCGAACAGCGGCTCCAAGGCGGTACAGTGGCTCTTCCAGAGGCTCGTAGCTCAATCGGAACGAGCCGTAGTGCATTGGGACCATACGCTTTGCCTTCAGTTCCAGGAACGCACGGACGGCTTCCTCCGGGTTCATGTGGACCTCACGCCGGCTAAGGGATTCGTATGCTCCGATTGGCAACAACGCTATTTCGGTCGGGAGCCGGTCTCCAATCTCGGCGAACCCCTTGAAGTAGGCGCTGTCGCCGCAATGAAACACGGTCCGCTTGCCCAGCTTGAGATGGAAGCCACCAAATCCGCGGCGGTAATCGTGGAGCACCCGGGCACCCCAATGGTGACACGGTGTCAAGGTGACGCTAATTTCGCCGACGGCCAGGGTTTCCCATGGAAGAAGTTCATGCACGCGATTGAAGCCCAGGTCGAAGACTAAATTACCCACGCCCTGAGGCACTATAATCGGTTGGGCATCGGCTATCCTCCGCAGGGTACGACGATCGAGATGGTCGAAGTGAGCATGTGTCACCAGCACCAGGTCGATTTCCGGCAAATGGTCAAGCCGGATGCCAGGACGCTGGATTCGTTTTAGCACTTTCAACCAAAGCGACCAGATCGGGTCCACCAGAATGTTCAGTCCGCGCCAGCCGATAAGAAAGGAGGCGTGACCAATCCAGGTCAGGCCGATTTCGTCCGAGCCTAACGCCGGAAACGTCGGGCGTAACGGCCGGCCCTTTCGCCGGGTGAACAGGGAGGGCAAATAAACTTCGGTGATGAAGTTTCTCCTTAACCAGCCTCTTCCCGGTCGGAGACCGACTCGATACCCATGATTCGGCGAAGTATTCGACACAGCACAAGAGTTTCTATTGAATTGTACCGAAATGGCAACCGACCGCTCGATTCATTTTTGGAAGCGGGATCTGCGTTCGCAAATGAAGCGCCGGCTTCGGGAACTTCAAAAAGAGCAATACGAGGCGAAGTCGGCAAAAATCTGCCACAAGGTCACAAACAGTTTCGCATCTGCGAACGTCGTTGCGGCGTTCGCATCCAGCCGATTTGAACCAAACCTTGAGACGCTGTGGACTCAGGGTTTTTTTGTACGGAGAATCGCTCTCTATCCGAAAATCGACGGCAACAATCTTGTATTTTGTCCTGTGGCTTTCAGCAGCGAGCTGAGCCCGGGCCAACTCGGAATTCGCGAGCCGGTCACCCCGCCGACACGACTCAATCCGGACGTCATTCTCGTACCGGGGCTCGCCTTCAGCAGCAATGGCTATCGACTTGGACGAGGCGCGGGGTTTTACGACCGTTTTTTAGGTCTAAGCTCTACCAACATGATCAAGGCCGGGATTTGTTTCGATTTCCAGCTTATCCCTGAGCTGCCGATCGAATGTCACGATGTGCGGATGGATTTGGTCATTAGCGATGAGTAAGAGAGTGAGTGCGAGTGCGAGTGAAAAGGGCAAGGGTTGAATAAGGGTTCAATGGATAACCAAACAACCCTGTCCCACAGAGCTCCGAAGCGCCGACGAAAACCGTCACCAGCAGACCTCCACGATCAGTACACACTCGCACTCACACTCACACTCACACTCGCACTCGCACTCACACTCCGGCAGCGGGCACCTGCATCTCAAACCTTGGGATGCGCACGATAAACGGCTCGCCGCCATCGGTTATTCCAAGGAACGAACCTTCAGCAACGCTATCGGTTCCTATCACGTGGTAACTGTTGTAAGAGAAGCGTTCCCCCGGCTTCAGGCGGGGTAATTCGCCGACAACCCCGTCACCCTCGACGACGACCTTTTCTCCGAGTTGATCTGTGATGACCCACTTCCGGCCGCGAATCGTGATCGTTTCAGATGATTGGTTATCAATCGTTATGAAGTAGACGAAAGGGTACGGTCGATCGGGAGGTGCCTCCAGCGTTGGCACGTAGATAAGTCTGTCGACCGTTACGCGAAGATCAGTGAGTTCATGAAACACGACAGAATCAGCTCTACAATGGCAGATTTCGATTGGAAAGTCTGATTCTATGCCAACTCCTGTTGCCCTTACGATCGCAGGATCAGACAATTCCGCCGGAGCGGGAATCCAGGCCGACCTGAAGACCTTCACTCATTTCCGGGTCTATGGGCAAACAGTTGTTAGTTGTGTAGTTGCCGAAGTTCCAGGCAGAGTCTTTCGGATTCAGCCGGTCGACCTTGAAGTCATTCGCGACCAACTGTCTTTGAGCTTGGGATATTTCCCCGTGAGCGCAATCAAGACCGGTATGCTGTTTTCCGCAGAGATCGTCGATTTGGTCTGTGACGCCATTGGATCGCAACCAAAGGCTCGGCGACCTGCCCTGGTCGTCGATCCGGTAATGGTGGCGGGTTCTGGCGATGCCTTGCTTCAATCCGACGCGATCGAGCGTTACCGAGATCGCTTATTTCCACTTGCCTCGGTAGTGACGCCAAACCTGAATGAGGCTGGGTTGCTGCTGGGAAGGAGCATCTCAACGCTGGAGGCACTGCATCGAGCGGCAGCAGAATTGGCCTCCTGTTACGGTGTTCCATTTCTCGTCAAGGGTGGACACTTGCCCGGCCCGTCCGCCGTCGATCTGCTAGTCGCGGGCGATCGCGAGATCGAAATGTCGGCGCCGTACCAGGCGAATATCTCAACGCATGGCACGGGTTGTACATTCTCTGCTGCGATTGCGGCGAACCTCGCCCTTGGTAAAAACCTTCAAGAGGCCGCACAGTCGGCAAAAAGCTTTATCACCCGAGCGATCTCAAGCTCCCTCCAGTGGACGGGTAGCCAAGGTGAGATCTCGGCCTTGAACCCATGGTAGGGCGCCGGTCGTCGTCCGGCTTAGGTGACCAGTAGCCAGGGGGGTCAGTAGTCAGTGGTCAGTAGCCAGTAGCCAGTAATCTGTAATCTATGGTCGGTGGCCCGTCCGCGATTTTCTTTGCAGCTCGGCGGGCTGAGAGCGGTGCAGCAGAATCTGTCTAGGCATGACGTTCCCGTGGAACCAGCTACAGACCACAGCTTACTGACTACTGATTACTGATTTACTGACCACCCGATCACCGTCCAACCCTTGATCCTTGGAAAGGTCTGTGTCACTCTCCGGTTTCACATCAGATCCCATAAGACAGAATCATGCACCGGAGTATCCCCGTCTTGTTTGCCGCATTCCTCGTGAGCGGCTGCTTTCACCGCCATTCCCGCACAGAAAACGCAGGGTCCACCGGTCCGAGACAAGCCACGGTCGAGTGGTTAGGCCGCGGCAGCTTTCTGGTGAGTTCTTCGATCGGCCTCTCGATGTTGCTTGATCCATTCAATCCGGGCGTCGCCCACATTCCGGTCAAGGTCGCCAGCATTCCGGCTGATGTCGTTTTTATTACCCATGAGGATGAGATGTCCAATTTCACGGACCTGGCTGCCGGCTCGCCGCAAATCTTTCGGAGCTCGATGGCGACCGGGGTGAATCGCGCCAGCGGCATTCTTGTTCGCGGGGTTCGAACCAGTTCGGAAAATCTCGCTGCTACCGGCAGGCTGAATGTTGCGTACGTTTTTGCGATGGATGGAGTAAGATTTTGTGACCTGGGGGCAATCGAGGACGCGATTACCCCGTCAGAGGCTTTGAATATCGGGACCGTCGATGTGCTTTTCATCCCAGTCGGTGGGCCGCCCAACTTCACAGACGCGAAGCGCTTGGCTACAATTGACCGGCTTCGGCCAAAGATAGTCGTCCCATGGCCGTATGGGGGGAGCTTCGAAAGGATTCCCGGACAGATGAATGTTGTTCGCTTGAACTCGATTCGATTTACCGTTTCTTCCTCCGCCCTGCCCGCGACTACGACCGTCTACATTCTTTCCGGCCACTGAGGAAAGTTATGAAGGTTCTGGTTATCGGCGGAGGTGGCCGCGAACACGCACTCGCGTGGAAAATTCGTCAGTCGCCGCGTGTATCTCAGGTATTCGTCGCCCCCGGGAACGCTGGCACACAGCGGATCGGGCGGAACGTGCCAATTAAGGTGACCGAGTTGGCGAAGTTGCGGGATTTTGCGCTCGACGAACAGATAAACCTGACAGTCGTCGGTCCGGATGATGCCCTGGCAGCCGGCGCGGCGAATCTCTTCGAGGAAGCCGGGCTCAGGACCTTCGGCCCGCGCAAGGAAGCGGCCCGGCTGGAGTCGTCGAAAGGCTTCGCCAAGAGTTTTATGGTTCGCCACGGCATTCCGACGCCTCGCTTCGCCCAGTTCGATTCGAGTCGGGAAGCTATCGAATCGCTCGACCAATTCGGGCTTCCCGTGGCAATTAAGGCCGACGGTCTCGCACTCGGCAAGGGGGTCGTCATCGCCCACGACCGATCAGAAGCGGAGGGCGCAATCGGGGACATGATAGATCGCGGGCGGTTCGGCGAGGCCGGGCGCAGAATCGTCATCGAGGAATTTCTAACTGGGACGGAATGCTCGGTCCACGCCCTCGTCGATGGCCGCAGCTACCTCCTCTTCCCAACAGCGCAGGACCACAAGCAGCTATACGACGGAAATCATGGCCCGAATACTGGCGGAATGGGAGCATTTAGCCCTTCGAACAAGCTGAAGCAGGCTCAGATGCGCGAAATCGAAGAAAGGATTTTGAAACCATTCGTTCGCGGAATTCAGCAGGACAGAATAGAGTTTCGAGGTTTGCTCTTCCCCGGGCTAATGCTTACGCCTGACGGACTGCAGGTGCTGGAGTTTAATTGCCGATTTGGCGATCCGGAGGCACAAGCCATTCTCCCGCGCCTCGAAAGCGATCTAGTCGATTTACTAGAGGCAACGCTCGATCAGCGGCTGGACGAGGTCTCAGCAACCTGGAGTCCTCGTGCTTCGGTTTGCGTCGTGATGGCCTCGGGCGGATACCCAGATAAATACTTGACCGGCAAACGAATCGTTGGAATTGAGGAAGCGGAAAAATTGGATTCAATCATTATCTTTCACGCCGGAACGAAATTTGAATCTTCCAGAACGGTGACTTCTGGCGGGCGCGTGCTCGGGATAACGGCTCTCGGCGACAACCTCCTAAGCGCTAAGCGGCAGGCCTACGACGCGGTCGAAAAAATCGAATTCGACGGGAGCTATTTTCGCCGCGACATTGCATTGCGATAATCTGATCGAAAGCGTTGCATGAGGACCCATCTGGCACTTTTTGGAGCCATCTTAGCCTTGTTGGCTTTGGCGAAGGGTGATCCATCACCTCTCGCGTCGGCTGCGACATCACCGGCAGGGCCTCCATCCGCGGCCGAAACTCCGGGCCACTCGCCGATGAGCACCCTGGTGGACCAACTCGATAAAAGTCAGCTACAGGAGGTCATCCAACAGCTCCGGTCCAATTATGTCGACCAACGCGAATTAACCAGCGATGAAATCAACCAGGCGACGGTCCAGGGACTCCTATCCCGCCTCGGTCCGGGGGTCATGTTGCAAACCCGCGCCGATGCCGAGAAGCCTTCGGCGATCCGGCCCTTCAAGACTGAAATTATCAGTAATCATTTCGGGTATATCCGGTTCGGCACGCTTTCGAAGGATACGGTTAGCCGGCTTGACGCCGCGCTGATTGATTTTCGCACGCGCGGATTTAGCGGCGTCATACTGGACCTGCGAACGAGCGGTTCCGACGGCGACTTCCAGGTTGCCGCGGATCTTGTCAACCGATTCGTTCCCAAAGGGAAGCTTTTGTTCAAGCTTGTCGAACCAAAGACGAACCAGGGTCAATTGTTCACGTCATCGACCGATCCGCTGTACCTCGGTCCAGTGGCGATAGTAGTAGATCAAGATACCGCTGGCGCTGCCGAAGCCATCGCTGAGACGCTAAAGGTTCAGGATCATGCTCTCATTCTCGGCCAAAAGACGGCCGGCACAGCTGTTGAGTACCAGCATTACCTGATCGGGAATAATCTCGTGCTCACTATGGCGGTGCGCCAACTCATGGTTCCGGAGGGACCCGCGATCTTTCCGAACGGTCTCCAGCCCGATATCCCGGTTACTTTCTCTGAGACGGATGAGAGGAACATTCTGAAACTCACCGACACCCAGTCGATTACTCCGTTCGTGGTGGATGAAGAACGCCCCCGCACGAACGAGGCCGCTCTAGTCGCGGGCACGAATCCGGAGATCGACGCTTATGAAGCCCAGGAAGCCGGCAAATCGCCAGTCGCCAAACCCAAAGATCTCGTTCTGCAGCGGGCAATCGATTTTCTCACGACCGTAAGCGTCTATCGAGGGCGGTGAGGGAAAAGGGGAAACATCGGTTTCCAGCCTCAATCTGCCGTCATTCGGGCCGTATTTTCGCATTTGGAGGGCGATGCTTCCGTCGTCGCCGCGAATGTTGGCTCGCTTTTCTGGACCATGAAAAGGCTGGGAGCAGACCCGAATTCGCCGCATTCGCGGCGACGGCGGAGCGTCGCCCTCCATCTCCAGGAGAATCGTAGACTTGCGCGGCCTCGTCAGCCCCTATTTTCAGACGTCTGAGCGCCCCACCGCTTCGAATTCTCTCCGGTAGACTGCAGATTGCGCGGCCGGCACGGCCGCGATAATGACAGATAGAACGACGAGCCAGTAAACCTCGGCGCGGGCAACCTTAGCAGCTCCGGCAACAATCCCCGGCGCGCTCCGCAGGCGCGCCAGCGTGCGAACTCCGATCAGCACTGGCAACGCGCAGGCAAATCGGATCCGAATTGGGCGAACCGCGTCGACATAACCCCAGGCCGAATCCATCAGTCCGACGGCCTTCTGATGCCAGCGACCGTAAAGATCTCTTGCGGCTTCCAAATCCTTTTGCAGAATCAACGGATCCGAGACTGGCAGGTATGAACGACCCGCCTTCACGTCAGCGGGGAAGTCGCGCAGGATGTTAATCAACTGCAATCCCTTGCCGAACTCGACGCCCAGGCGCACGATTTCGGGCTGCGAAATTCGTGAATAATTCCTCCATTCGCCAAGGCAAAGTTCCGTCCAGAACTCACCTACCGAACCCGCGACCAAGTAGGTGTACTCATCGAGTTCATCTTCTGTCTTCAGGGCTCGGCTGCTGCCGGCTCCTCCGAAGCGTCGGATATCTAGGCTCTGGCCATGAATGATCTTTGTCAGCACATCGAGAAGCAGCTCCTGGTGCCGAGCCGGCAGGCTGCGGAGAAAATCGAGAATCCATTCGAGGTTGGTCAGCAACGTGCGTTCGACGCTGTCGGGGTGTGCCGCTATGCAAGCCTGTAACTCAGGAATCAGGCTTTGCCGGAAATCTTGAAGTGAGGCGCTAAGAATCGAGAGCGCACGCAGGCGTCGGTCTGACTCCAGCCTATTTGTGTCCGCTATGGAATCGGAAGCCCGGGCGACGAGGTAGCCAACCGCGACGGTGGCACGAATCCGCCCCGGCAAAAAGCGAACGCTCAGGTAGAATGATCGCGAAACAGCCTTGAGGAGAGACAGAAGCTCGGAGTCGCTCAATTTTGGCACGGCCGTTTAGCGCAGATCTCGCAGGTCGATTTTGCTCAAATCGCTGTTCCCGAGCTGATAGGCAAACGCGGTCTCGACGTACTTCGCGTCCTTAGAGGCTGGATCGAGCCTGGAGGCGGTCCGCCACTGATCGATTTGCCTCAAGGCGATAGCATCCAGCGCCACCGGATCTTTGCTGGCATAGAGCGTCCCGAACTGAACGGCGTAGTTAGTGTTCCCGATCGGAGCGCCGGCATACAAACCCACAAGTCCGTCCATCACATGCAGCACCACTTTGCCGCTAATTTGAGGGTCCGCGTACATTTCTGGGATCGCGGGATCCCCTTTGACCGGGTCCTGAATCAGTCGGCGCCAATTATCCACGTTCTGGACCGTCATGTTATAAAGGGCACCCGATAACCCGCAGAAGACGTGATCGGAAAGAACCGGCACATTGATCACCTTCGTTACCTGGTGAGTCAGAACTTTACTGATATGACTCTCGCTGCTCAAATTGTCCGATCCCATTTTTTTCTCATTCGACGAGTTTGCTGTCAGCTCTTCTCTGAAGCTCGGAACTTTTTTCCCAACAAATAGCAGATCGCCCCAAATTAACTTGCCCGCAATTGCGGAGGTCAGGACCGCTTGGGGATCATAGTTACCTTCGCTCCAGAGAACTCGGTAACCGCCCGGTTCGGACCGGAACCCGGCGTCTTTGAGCAGGCGTTCCTCGCGATCCCAGACGATTATGTTCTGGGGGCGCACTCCTGCCTCTTCCAGGCCGGCGACGATCGCGCTCACAACTTCAGGCCGCGTGCTGAAAAGAGGTGCTCCGTTCGTGCAGACCTTGATACCGACGATATCCGTTGGTTTGACCAGCGAGCTCCAACCCGCTGCTGCCGAGGGCTCGCCGGTCACGTTTCTGACCAGCTCGTCGACCATTCGCCGCACGGTTCCAGCGTTGACCTTGTAATCAAAAATCGCGTCCCGATTCTCAATTTTGTAGACCACGGATCTTGGCGGAACTGGCGTTGGCGCGGGCTCGGAATTTTGCGGTGCTGGAGCGGAGGTCTGTGCTCGCAGGCAGAAGGAGCTGGCAATCAACGAGGAGATCAATAACGTCACTACAGCTCTGAGCACGAGGGAGGATTATATTGAACTTTGAGGAAATCAAAGCCGGATTTGCACAACCATACCTGATCCGACATCTTTACGTGCACATCCCGTTCTGTCCAAAGATCTGCCCGTATTGCAGTTTTTACAAAGAAGCCTCCGATCGGAACAAGACCCAGGCGTTCCTCGACTCGCTTCTAAGTGAGCTGGATCAGCGGGCCGAATTCGAAATCCGATGCGAATCCATCTTTTTCGGAGGAGGTACACCGTCCGCACTGACCGTGAAACAGTTGGAGTTCCTACTGGCGGGTCTGCGAGATCGCCTCGATCTCTCAAAGTTGCAGGAATGGACTCTCGAGATGAACCCAGCGACTGTTTCGCTGGAGAAAGCGCGAATGCTGCGGCACGCCGGCGTGAATCGAATCAGTATGGGTGTGCAATCTTTCGACCCGGCAGACTTGGCCAGACTGGGCCGAGTCCACACCGGCCAACAAGCCTTGCGTTCGTACTGGGTCCTCCGGGAAGCGGGATTTGACAACGTCAATCTCGACTTCATCTTTGGCATCCCTGGTCAAACACTGGAAACCTGGCTGTCAACCCTCGACAAAGCGATTAGCCTGCACCCGGATCACATCTCCGCCTATTGCTTGACCTACGAAGAGGACACCGAATTTTTCCGGCGACTGCAGGTGGGAGAATTTCAGCAGAGCGTCGAGCAAGATGCTCAGCTTTTCGAATCTACGATGAATCTTCTCGCTGCCGCAGGATATGAGCAGTACGAGATCTCGAATTATTCGCGTCCCGGCTGTGAGTGCGTGCACAATTTGGCTTATTGGTTCGGGAGCGATTTTCTGGGAATCGGGCCGAGCGCATTTTCGACGGTCGGCGCACGGCGTTGGCAAAATGTCCCGGACACCGCCAAATATATCGAAAGAGTCCGCGCCGGGATCGAGCCGATATCTTTTGAAGAGGCGCTAACCCCGGATCTCCGCCGATCGGAAGCGATCGCTTTCGGGCTTCGGACAAACCGTGGTATTTCGGATGCCGAATTGCAGCCTTGGCAGATGCGCTTGAAAGAACTTCGCCAGGAGGGCTATCTCGAAACGTTTAATTACCGTACCCGTTTGACACCAAAAGGCCGGATGGTCGCCGACGCCATCGCAGCGCTTTTCGTATGACGCGTTACGATGTCGTCATTGTCGGTGGCGGACCGGCCGGTTCCACCGCCGCGGCGCTGACAGCCAGAGCGGGTCTGCGGACCTTGATCATCGAGCGAGCTCGGTTCCCCCGCGACAAGGTGTGTGGCGACTGTCTGAATCCAGGGTGTTGGGAGGTGTTCGACGAACTCGGAGTGAGTGACGTCATCGAGAAATTGCCCCGTTCCAAACTGCGGTGGGTAGATTTTTCCGATATTGATGGAAGGAAGCTGCGTTTTGATCTCCCGCAGACTTCTCGTGGGGAAATCGGGCTTCAACGCAGCCATCTCGATCAGGCCTTGCTCCACCGAGCGATTGAGCTCGGTGCCGATGTATGGTTGGGCGAACCAGTCGTCAAAGCTGAGCCGCGTTGGAAATTGGAGACCACCAGACGCAGTGTCATCGGCCGTTTCCTGATCGCGGCCGACGGCCGCAATTCATCCGTCGCCCGCTATTTGCGAGAGTTTCCTCAAACGTCAAGAGACCGGATCGCGCTGCAAACGCATGTCCAGAAAGACTGGCCTCCTCATGTAGCCCTGGAATTTTGTCCCCAGGGTTATCTCGGTCTCGCCACCGTAGGTGAAGGGCTGGCTAATATCTGCCTGGTCTGTCGTCCCCAACAGGCGGAGAGTTTTCGTGAATTGGCTGCACGGCGATTCCAGCTCGACCGTGAGCATAAATGGCAATCGATCACACCGCTATCGCGGCGCGCGATTCGAAGCAGGTACAAGGGGCTATTTTACGCCGGCGACGCCGGCCGCGTGGTCGAGCCATTTACTGGAGAAGGAATCTACTACGCCCTGAAGACCGGGGCGCTTGCTGCAGAGACCATCCTCGGTGCCGCGCAAAATGGTCATCCGCCCGAAATCGCGTATTGCGCCCGCTGGAGTTCACTCTATCGTGGGCGGCTCTGGATAAACCAACTGGCCCGCCAGGCGGTTCTGCACCCCAGGGCCACGAGCTCTCTTTTCAGCGTTTTGCGCTACTATCCCAAACCACTGGGAATACTGACTGCCAAAGTGGTCGAGCGAACGGGCGTCAGGTCCTGACGTTCAGGACGTGCTCCTGCACGTCCTGAACCGAGCGCTTCCACCTCCTCGATCCAGGCCAAGGCGAAAACTTGGTCCTGCCCATCTAGGCCCAGGTACTCGGCGCTGAAGGCGCCATGAGATTAATGCCTGGGCTGCAAGGCCCAGGTAACGCATACAAAAACCGGCGGGAGCGCTGTCAGCGCGTAAGAACTCGGTCACCCAACCCAGGTCGGGAGCGCTCGCCGAAATAGCCTACGACCGCTTTTTGAGCCCAAATCACCGTCTTCTCTCGCCGAAGATCGCCGTCCCGATTCTCACCATGGTTGCGCCTTCTTCGATCGCGATGCGAAAGTCACTGCTCATTCCCATGGATAAATGCGGTAGCGGAAACTGAAACTCCTGCTCCAATTGCGCTCGCAACTCTCTCAGTCGTACGAAGTAGGGGCGCGCTTGCTCCGCCGTTCGCGTTAGGGGTGGAATCGTCATCAACCCTTCAAGTTGTATCCGATCAACTTGGGCGATCTCGTCTAATTGCTCGAGAAGCTTCTGCGGCGAGAATCCGAACTTTGAAGCTTCGCCAGCCACGTTCACCTGAAGCAAAATTCGAGGGAAACTACCAAATTCGGAGCTAACCCGCCCGAGGTCGCGTAAGAGGTCGAGCGAATCGACACCATGAATCATCTCAAACAGCGGCAAGGCTTGCCGAACTTTGTTGCTCTGCAAATGGCCAATCATATGCCAGCGCAGCTTGGTTGGTAACTCGGGAAATTTTGCCTTAGCCTCCTGGACTTTGTTTTCGCCAAAAACGATTTGGCCGGCCTCGATCGCTTCCCGAATGACTTCGACTGAGTGACTTTTACTAACCGCGATCAATTCTACGCTACCAGATGCGCGACGCGAGACCCGCTCCGCCTCGGCAATCTCCGAGCGAACCGCTTCCAGATTTTTCGCAATGACAGCTTCCATGGAATCAAGTATTAGCTGAACTTATTCTTTTCCCTTGGAAGTATCAAAAGTGTAGCGAATGCAAATTGAGACATTCAAAATCTTTTGCGATCTGGTCGAGACTGCCAGCTTTTCGAAAGCAGCCGAACTAAATTCGATCACCCAAAGCGCTGTAAGCCAGCAGATCCGGGCGCTCGAGAAGAAATTTAGAGTAGCGCTAATCGAACGGGGCAAAAAAAACTTCTCCGTCACCACAGAAGGCCGGGCATTCCTGCACGCCAGCAAAGAAATTCTCCGAGCCTATGATAGCCTGAGCGATCGCTTGGAAGAGCTTCAGACAACCGTAGCCGGCCATTTGAAAATCGCGACAGTGTATAGCATTGGCCTTTACGAGCTTCCCGGCAATTTGAAGTCGTTTCGAAAATCTCACCCGGCGGTCGATGTGACCGTGGAATATTTGCGATCGGCTCAAATTTATCAGCACGTTGCTGAGGGTACAGCGGATCTTGGGCTGGTTGCTTACCCGACCCGGAGGAAAGGTGTGGCGGTCGAAAGCTGCTGGAGGGACAAGCTCGTCCTTATTTGTCCACCGAGCCACCGGCTTGCACATCGTCGTAGCGTCCCTATCGATGCTCTGGCAGGAGAGCGCTTCATTTCGTTCGCGTTCGATCAGCCAACCCGCAAAGCCATCGACCGGATCTTCAAACACCACAAAGTCACAATTCGGCGCGCGATGGAGTTTGACAATATTGAAACAGTCAAACGGACGGTTGAGATTGAAGATGGAATCTCGATCGTTCCGCTGACGACAGTCGAAGAGGAAAAAAAGCTCGGGAGCTTGATTCCCGTGGAGATTGAATCAGCCGAAATGTGGCGACCCATTGGCCTTGTTCAGCGTAGGAACCGAAGCCAGACATCTGCCATCAGGGCTTTTGTGACGATGCTTAAAAAGAGCGATATCCTGTAGGACCTATCCTTGTGCTGAGATAAATTCGATACGGCGATCTCCCGCCCATTCAGAGCTTCAAACCTTCTCTTTGCTGTTCCTGGGGCTGCGCCCCAGGAGCCTGTCGGATTTGAAAGCGAGCTGAGCGGCAGTTTGCGCGTCTAATCCGAAAAGCTTCCGCCCTCTAGACAGGCTCCTAAAACTCCGCTTC
>JBAUZZ010000217.1:0-36082 GCA_049585495.1 Chthoniobacterales bacterium
CAAGCGGCTCTCGGTTTCACTCTGTTCATCGATCGCTGATGCGGAACGCTGTCTGGCGAAGGACAATTTCGACCTCATGTTCGTCGATGTTCGCCTCCCGGACGGAGACGGGACCGATCTCTTGAATCGCCTGGCAGCCACACCCGATCGTCCTCTGATCGTAATGATGACCGGCTACGGCACGATCGAGTCAGCGGTTGCCTGCATTCGCGCCGGCGCTTTTGACTACATTATCAAGCCGTTTTCGGCCAGCCAGATCGATGTCATTCTCAAAAAGGCTGAGAACTTTACGCAGGCGGTCAAAGTTAGCCAGATACTCATTAGTCAGGCTGCCGACGCGACTCCCTTGCTCGGAGAAACTTCCCCTGTCCAGCAGCTGAGGCAGATGATCCAGAAAGTCGCCCCGACCGAAGCGACCGTACTGATCAGCGGAGAGAACGGTACCGGCAAAGAGTTAGTCGCGACTGAGATCTTTCGGGCAAGCGCCCGCGCGAAACAACCATTTATCAAAGTCAACTGCGCAGCTATCTCGGAGACGCTCATCGAGAGCGAGTTCTTCGGCCACGAGAGGGGCTCGTTTACAGGAGCAATGGACAAGCGCGAAGGGAGATTCGAATTGGCCAACAATGGCACGATCCTGCTCGATGAGATCAGCGAAGTTTCTTTGAAGCTTCAAGCCAAACTCCTGCGCGTCCTTCAGGAACGCGAGTTTGAGCGCGTCGGTGGAAATCGCACAATTCGGGTTAACGTCCGGGTTCTTGCCACAACCAACCGTGACCTGCAAAAATCTGTCGAAAGAAAAGAATTTCGCCAGGACTTATATTATCGCCTCAATGTCTTTCCCATCGTCGTTCCGCCGCTCCGTCAGCGAAAAGAGGATATCCCCTGTCTTGCGGAAGCTTTTCTCAGCGCGATCGTCCGACAACACGGTGTAGCGCCGCAATCGATTGCGCCCGATGCTTTAAGGGTTCTCGTTGGATACGATTGGCCCGGAAACGTGCGGGAACTTCAGAATGTAATTGAGCGCGCAGTCATTTTAACCGAACCCGGCCACCCGATCACTTCACATGCCCTTGCGCCTATGTTTCCAACCGAACTTCTGGATGCGCCAGCCGCCGAAATCCAAGCGGCTCGATCACAGAACGCGATGCTGTTCCCGGAACGGATCTTACCCTTAGAAGAGCTTGAGAAAGAGTACATTCTCCACGCGCTGCGCAAGGCAAATGGTAACCGCACCCAGACTGCGCATATGCTCGGAATCAGCATTCGTACGCTTCGGAACAAGCTGAACCAACGCGACGGGGAATGAATCGATTCATTGATCAAGTTGCTGTAGTTACGGGCGCCGGCCGCGGGATCGGTCAAGCAATCGCCTTACGGCTTGCCACCGAGGGCGCCAGAGTGGCCGTCATCAGCCGGACCGAGAGCAACGCCCAAAGCACGACCGATAAGATCAATGCTGCCCAGACTGGTGCCGCAAGCGCTTATGCCGTTGATGTTGCTGATGGAAACGCAGTTGCAGGGATCTGCGCGCAAATTATCAAAGACTTCGGCAAGGTGAATGTGCTGATTAACAACGCGGGTATCACGCGTGATCGGCTCAGCATGCGGATGCCCGAAGCCGACTGGGACCTCGTCCTGGACACAAATTTAAAGGGCGCCTTCCATTTCATTCAGAATTTGCAGCGCCCGATGATGAAACAGTCCTACGGCCGCATCATCAATATAAGCTCGGTGAGTGGATTAGTTGGTCAGGCCGGCCAGGTGAATTATTCGGCAAGCAAAGCCGGCCTGATTGGCCTTACGAAATCACTCGCCCGGGAAGTCGCCGGAAGAAATGTTACCGTCAACGCCGTTGCGCCGGGTTTTATCACGACCGAAATGACCGATCAGCTGCCTGAAAAGGTCAAGCAGCATGTTTTGACGATGATCCCTCTTGGCCGGTTTGGGGATTGTCAAGACGTCGCCGCAGCCGTCGCGTTCCTGGCCAGCCCAGAAGCAAAATACATCACGGGTCAAGTCCTGACCGTAGATGGCGGGATGGCAATGTAGGTTAATACAACATCGCGTCAGCCGGCGGATCGATGGGCACAATCGAGTCAGCCTTCAATGTGACTTTGGCACGGCCGCCATCCTCCAGCACATAAACAGGCTTGCCCACCACCTTCACCCACCCCATGTCAGAACCCTTGTACAGCTGTCCGCTGTTCACCGGGACCGCTAGCGGTCTGGCATCGGCGGCACAACAAACAATGAACATTCTTACCAATTTAAATTCTGTGCCGGTCTTTCCAGGCAAATACTGGCCGATGACTTCCACGGTCTTGCCGGTAAACATCTTCCGCAGGCTTTCTTCGGCCTCGCCATACAACAAATCGGTAACCTCAAGAGCGATGTTCCCGTCGGCAGCAGTCGGCAAGTATTGATCGCTCGCTTCGGCGTTCGGAACATTTGGATCGGCAGCCGGGCCGTTCGCAGCCTGGGTCTGGACGGGCGGGTTCGGCGGCGCCGATGGCGAGTCTTGCGGCAAAGGCGGCTCGGCGGAGGCTGCTGCATCAATATCCGCGCCAAGCGCCGCGGGTGGAATCGGATTCTGGCCCGGCACCGGCTTTCCCACATGAACCGGAAGCTTTGTCACGTCCTGCACAAAACCACGATTCAAGACTAGTTGCTGATCGTAGCTGTCTTTGGAGAGCGCCGCTCCGGTCAGCAAAGGAACAAGCAAAACCCCAAAAGCAGCTACGCTCCGGACCGGGCTGTCATTATTTTGGTGGACGCACTGCCCATCGATACAGCACTGCGCCGAGCCCTTTGCCAAGGTGTAGACAACACCGCCAATGCAAAAAATCGCCCCGCCAAACAACACCAAGAATCTGAATTGGGGGTGCAAATATTGGTCGATCCGGCCAGAGAAATAAAAAGCCAATAGGACACCGCCCAACCCGGTCAGGGTGAGCCCGTTCATAAATCTAGAAACCTTGGCTCGCATAAAAGTGGAGCAGAATTTGGCTGCAGATTATGCCGACCAGAATAAAAAGTCCAACGCCGAGCGCCAAGACAAACTGTCTCTTGAAGAGGACGCTGTAAAGAAAAAGCAGCTTAAAATCGAACATAGGGCCGAATACCATAAACGCCATCCGCGCAACTAGTGGGAAGGTGACAAAGGTGGCGGCGATAAACGCATCTGAGGTACTGCACAGTGTCAGGACTCCGGAAATTAACATCAAGGCGCCGGTAGAAAGGGTCGGATCCGTCGCCAGCGGAAGGATAACCTGTTGATCGACGGCGGTGTTGAAGGTCGCCGCAACGGCCGCGCCGATCATAAAATAAATAGCCGTGTCGATGAAGTCATCACAGGCCATTCGGCTAGCTGCCACCAGTTTCTGAAGAAAACTCGCATCGAACCCAGCGAATTCCGAGTCCGGCAAAGGAGCAATGCTAAAGGCAGCTCGTTGCCGCCTTGGAATATTCACCGCTCCTTTGCGCAAAATCAGATCGGGCTTTAGTCGCAGAACAACCAATCCGACGATCACTGCCACGATGTATCCGGTCCCCAGCCGAATGCCGGTATTGATTCCAGGGGCCTGGCCTCGAAACGCTGCAAAGGTGCTGAACGCCACGATCGGATTAACGATCGGCGAGGCCAGCATATAGGTGACTCCGCAGGATACCGGCAGCCCCTTGCTCATCAGGCGGCGCACGACCGGAACGACTCCGCATTCGCAGACAGGAAAAATGATACCAAGCAGCCCGCTGGCAAAGGTCGCCAATATACCGCTCTTCGGCAGCAAGCCCGTAATCACGCGCGAGGGAACGAATGCGGCAATCGCGCCCGACACGATGGACCCAATCAGCACGAACGGCAGACCTTCGAAGGCTAGAGCGAGAAAGGAGAACCAAAAATTTTGCCAGCTGAAGTTGAACCAACTCATCACATCCGAACCAGCCTGCACAACGCACAAAAGCAACGCGCGGCGTTTTAGCAACCGAAAACCAGGGCCGACTCAGCTCTGATGCAGCCCATCTTTTTGATCGCAGGCAAATCGTTCCGAGTCAGCGGCTTCGGTTTTTTGTTGCAAATCTGTTGCATCAAACCAAAGGTTGCTGCAAGCCATCATCCATCGTGAGAGCGTTGCTATTTTCATTCTTGCTCGGAGTTGCCCCTACCCTATTTGCCGAAGCGACCAACCAGTTGACCGTCGTTTCGTTCTCGACCGTACTGACTGAAATCGCTGAACAAGTTGGAGGAACCCACACCAAGGTCCTCGGCCTGGTCATCGCCGGAGAAGATCCTCATGAGTACCAGCCAACCCCGGCTGATCTCGATCAAGTGAGTAAGGCGAATCTGGTCCTCTTATCTGGCAAACACCTCGAACATTACCTGGATAAAATCCAGCAGGCGACCGGGGGCAAGGTCGATTCGTTGCCGGTGGGCGACCAGCTGCCCTCGCTCCAGATAAAGTCGAATTCTGATGAGGAAGCAACCGCAGCACCGGCAGAGCAGACCGCGGTCATGGAGGACCCGCATTGGTGGCACAGTGTGGCCAACGTTAAGAAAGCAACGACCATTGTATCTGATGAGCTCGCTAAGCTGGATCCCGCGAATAAGGCTGACTACGAGAAGAATGCGATGGCCTATCTAGCGAATCTGGACCAGTTGGATAAGTGGGTCAGGCGCAAAATCGCTGAACTACCACGCAACCGCCGAAAACTCGTAACTTCTCACGATGCATTCCAATACTTTGCCAGGGACTATGGATTCACGATTTACGCTATCGAAGGCGTAAGTACGGATACCGAGCCATCGAACCGGCATGTTGCCCAACTCATCGACGAGATTAAACAGCAGGACGTAAAGGCTATCTTTCTTGAGAGCAACCTAAATCCGAAGGTGACGAGCGAAATCACCCGGGAAACCGGGGTCAGCATTGGCGGAACACTCTACGCCGATGGTTTGGGCACCGGGGCGGCCAGCACTTATGACGGTATGTTTAGGCACAACGTCACGATCATCGTCGAAGCGCTCAAGTAAACGATGAGAGGGTCACCACTGCTTCGCGCGTTGCTAGTCCTTATCGCCCTGGCCGCACTCGTTGTACCACTGCGGAAGATGACGAGCGAGCAAGTACCTTTGCCGGTTCAACCTCGAAAGAATTCAGAACGGTCCGTTCCGAACAAGCGCATCCATCTGGAACTGACCTGTACGACTTCCCCGTTTAGATACCAGGTAGCTTACAGCGGGCAGACGATTTGGAACGGCTACGAAGCAGCGGCGACCGCCAAAACCGATCTGGACCTGGCCTTTCCAATCGAAGGGATCGACCTGGTATTGGATGTTTCCTGGGAGGAGAATCGACCGACCGCGGTAAGACTTGTGGTCAAACCGTCGAATGAGGAAGAAACGAGTGAGACAGCGTGGGGAACAACCAATGTAAGCGAAGTAGTTACGATTAAGCCGTCCAAGTAAAAATCTGCACCTCATGCCCGACCATCGCCTGGAAATCCGCAACCTCACCGTTTCCTACAAGCGCCTGCCTGCTGTCCATCATTTGAGCCTGGATTTGATCTGTGGCTCGTGCGTCGGACTTCTCGGACCGAATGGAGCCGGCAAGACTTCGCTTCTCAAAGCCCTCGTAGGCTTGGTACCAATCGAATCCGGATCCATCCTTTTTCATGGACAGGAACAACCGCGCACGCTTTCGGAGATTGCCTACCTACCCCAGCGAAGCGCCATCGATTGGGACTTTCCGATCACGGTTCGCGAAATGGTCGAAATGGGTCGCTATCAATCACTGGGATGGTGGAGATCATTTCAGCCCGGGGATCGCCAGGAGGTCAACCGAGCGCTGGAAGCCATGGATCTGGTTGATCTAGCCGAGCGTCAGATCAGCGCTCTATCCGGCGGGCAGCAGCAAAGGGCATTTCTCGCACGTTCTTTGGCGCAGAAGGCTCACGTCTTTTTGCTCGACGAACCGTTCGCGGGTCTGGATAAACCCACCCAGGAGCATCTGAGTGAAACGATCCGTAAGTTAGCGCAAGGCGGTAACCTGGTTATAGCTTCTCATCACGATCTGAAGAGCGTTCGAGATCTGTTTGATTACGTTATCCTTCTTAACGGCGAGTTGGTCGCCTTTGGTGAAACGTCCGACGTCCTTAGCGACGACAACATCAGACGCACTTTCCGGACCCACGTCTTCTCTGGAGTTACTCATGAGCCTGGAATCGCTATTTGAGCCGTTTCAACACGAATTCATGCAGCGAGCTTTATTCGGGTGTGCGTTGATCGGGTTCACGAACGGGGTGCTCAGCGCGTTCATTGTCATTCGCCGGCTTGCCCTCATGGCGGACGCTATGGCACACTCCCTTTTGCCCGGGGTCGCGATTGCCTTAATCTTCTTCGGATTGGTGCCGGGCACGCTCTTCATTGGAGCACTTTTGGCGGCGCTCCTGGTTGCGTTCGGAACCCAGATCATATCCCGAAGTTCGCGCATCAAAGAGGATACTTCGCTCGGCTTGCTCTTCGCCTGTTCGTTTTCTCTTGGGCTGGTGTTGCTCAGCATTTCGCCGGCCCGGGTAAATGTTAGCGATTACCTGTTTGGCAATATTTTGGGATTGGGAGACGCCGATCTCTGGATCGTTTACGCAATCAGTTGCCTGGTCCTGCCGATCCTGGTTGCTCTTCAGCGGCCGCTATTGCTGATGATGTTCGAACCATCGATTGCCGCGAGTCAGGGAGTGCCAGTAAATCCCCTCAACTACCTTCTGGTCGGATTGCTGGTGTTATCAATGATTTCGTCGTTGCAGGCTGTCGGTGTTGTTCTCGCCCTCGGAATGCTGATTGCTCCGGCAGCGACGGTATACCTCTTCTCCGATTCTTTCCCCACCATGTTCTGGGTCGGCGGTATTCTGGGATGTTCAGGATCCTGTTTTGGCCTGCTTGCTTCGTATTGGTTGAACCTGCCTTCAGGTCCCTGCATCGTATTGACCCTGGGATTGATGTTCTTGTTAGCATATCTCTTCAGCCCCAGATATGGGATCATCGCAAAATTTGTGAGAGGCCGCCATCTTCACGAGGCTTCGCTCGCCCGATGGAAGGCCCGGGCTAACACAACCAGGCCCTGATTGGAGCCCATTCTAACCTTCCCAAGCTGTCAGAAACGCGTCGATCAGCAAAGGCAACTCGCCGCTGTATCCGCCTTCCAGAATTGCCCCGGAAGGGATACCGGCCTCTTTCAGCCAACGGCCGAACTCGGCGAAGTGTTCGCGCTCTAACGTCATCTCGGTAATCGGATCTCCGGCAAAAGCATCAAAGCCGGCGGACACGAGAAGGAGGTCCGGCTTAAATTCGAGCAATCGTTCGAGCGCCTCTTTAACTTTCGCACAATGGAAAGCCGGATCGCTCCGGGGCGCAATCGGCCAATTGAAGATATTATCGAACGACTTTTTTCCGCTGCCTGGGTACCCAGGGTATTGATGAATTGACGCGAACCGGAGCCGGGCGTGGTGATGGACGACGGCCTCGGTTCCGTTGCCGTGATGCGCATCGAAGTCCCAGATCGCAACGCGCTCGCACCCCTGTTTAAGCGAGGAAAACGCAGCAATGGCCATGGAGTTCAGATAACAAAATCCCATGGCGCGATCGCGCATCGCATGATGGCCGGGAGGACGCATCAGGGCGAAACTCTTTTCGCCAACGAGCGCGCGGTTTACCACTTCGATCGCTGCCCCGGCTGCACGCCGCGCATGATCCTCGATCCCCTCGTAGTAAGGTGTATCGGTATCGAAGTCGACCGGACGCCGGAGTCGCACCAGATGCTCCTGGGAATGGACGCTTAAAACATCGCCATCTCCGGCGGGCTCGGGCTTCACCCACCGCCAGTCCGGATGACCCTCGCGTAAATGTCTCTCGCCGCGTATCAGTCGCGCCGGCCGCTCCGGGTGATACTCCTGGCCGTAGCCGGTCGCCCGAGAATCGAAAACCAACACCATAATCGTTTCCTCTTAAATTTGTCTTCGGCCGTTCTCATGCTAAAGATCTATGCAACTCTCAGAAAACCGAAGCGTGTTTAGTCCAGGAAGTTCACGGAAAAAGTATTACTTGGTGTCAAGACTTCAAAGATCATCGATCGAAGCTGGCTGAAACGGATAGCTTCACGTTCTAGCGGATTTGCATGAAAACCTCGATTTACCTACTCCTTGCCTCTATGTCGTTTGTCGCCCTCGCATCAGGTCAAAACTCTATCCCGCCGAAAATTCCGCTGCAGGATTTTTTTCGAAATCCGGAGACAACGGCCTACCAGCTTTCGCCAAGCGGCGAGTACATTGCCTTCCTTAAACCATACGAAAACCGGCTCAACATCTGGGTGCGGCCACGCCAGGGTGGCGAACCCACCCGGATCACCTCTGTCACCGACCGGGATATTTCCAGCTATTTCTGGAAAGGCGATAAGTATCTTCTGTATGTCAAAGACAATAGCGGTGACGAAAACTTCCATCTTTACGCTGCCGACCGGGATGGTCACTTGGTCCGGGAGTTGACGCCGTTTGAGGGGGTAAAAGTCCAGATAATAGACGACCTGGAAGACAACCCCACCGACGTGATCATCGAAATGAACCAGCGGAACAAAGAGATCTTTGACGCCTATCGGCTGAATGTGGAGACCGGGGACCTCAAGGTCGTCGCCGAGAACCCGGGTAACGTCGCTACCTGGATGACAGATCATGATGGCAATATTCGTGTTGCCACCACCACCGACGGCGTAAACACAAGTCTTCTGTACCGCAAGGCGGATCAAGATCCCTGGAAACCAATTCTCACGACAAACTTCAAAGAAACTTTCGATCCGCAATTTTTTACGTTCGACAACAGGAGCCTGTACGGCGTTTCGAACCTCGGTCGCGACAAGTCCGCCGTAGTCGAATTTGACCTGGATTCCGGGAGGGAAGCGAAGGTGTTGTATGAAAATCCCGAAGTGGATGTTTCGGGACTCGCTTACTCACGTAAGCGGAAAGTGCTGACCTCGGCCGTGTATACGACTTGGAAGCCCGAGCGCAAGTTTTTTGACAGGGAAACTGAGGACCTTTATCAAGCGCTCCGGCAGAAGCTTCCGGGCTACGAAGTGCTGGTCGTCTCCGCGAACAAGAACGAAGATCTCTTCATTGTCCGCACTCTCAGCGATCGCTCGCTCGGCGCATTCTATCTTTACGACTTGAAGTCTGGCGATCTGACAAAAATTGCCGACCGCAATCCCTGGCTGCACGAAGATCAATTGGCGGAGATAAAGCCGATCGAATACCAATCCCGGGATGGTTTGACGATTCATGGTTACCTCACATTGCCGAAAGGCCGTGATCCGAAGAATTTGCCGGTGGTGGTTAATCCGCACGGCGGTCCCTGGGTCAGGGACGATTGGGGATTCAATCCTGAGGTTCAGTTCCTTGCCAACCGGGGTTACGCCGTGCTGCAGGTCAACTACCGGGGTTCGACGGGCTACGGCCGGAAATTCTGGGAGTCGAGCTTTAAGCAATGGGGCGGCACGATGCAGGATGATATCAGCGACGGTGTCAACTGGCTGGTAAGCCAGGGCATCGCAGATCCAAAGCGCGTCGGCATTTACGGCGGCAGCTACGGTGGGTACGCAGTCCTGGAGGGATTGACGAAGAATCCGGATCTCTATGCGGCCGGCGTGGATTATGTGGGCGTCTCGAATCTGTTTACCTTCTTAAAAACGGTGCCTCCCTATTGGAAGCCCTACCTCGAGATGATGTACGAGATGGTAGGGAATCCGAAGATCGACAAGAGCTGGTTCGAGGCGCACTCGCCGGCGCTGAATGCCGACAAGATCAAAGCTCCGCTTTTTGTCGCCCAGGGAGCCAGAGACCCACGGGTCAACATTAACGAGTCGAATCAGATTGTTGAAGCGCTCAAGAAACGAGGAGTTGACGTTGAGTACATGGTCAAACAGAACGAGGGACACGGGTTTCACAACGAAGAGAACCGATTTGATTTCTACGAAGCTATGGAGCGGTTCCTCAGCAAATATCTGACACCGCAACCCGCGCCGCCTCGCGGCGCATAGCAAATAGCAAATATGCTCGCAGTACTTTGCTATTTGCTATTCTCTTTGAATGTCGCAGTCATTCAAAGAGACCTCGCGTCTACCCTCAAAATTACGTCGAACCGGGCCGATGGTTATGACCAGGGCCAGCAGGATGCCAAACACTACAGCCAACATCGCATTCGGCAAGCTCAACCACTGCGCTAGTCCGCCGACAATAGCCGGACCAGTAAAAATCCCGGAATAGCCGGCCGAAGCAACTGCCGCTATCGCGTAAGCCACTGTCGGACGCCCGATCCGGCCTGCCGCAGAAAAGAGAATCGGCACGGCGTTTCCCAAGCCAAACCCGGCAAAAGCAAATCCGAAAGCCGCCAACGGAAGGTTTCTCACCAAGACTGCCAACGCGAGACCTAGTGCCGCAAAACCCAGGCCAAGGGAAACCGTCACCACCGGTTTCAACGCTTCGACGATACGATCGCCAACGAGGCGGGCGCCAACCATCGCCAGAAGAAACGCCGTGTATCCAATCGCGGCGGTCGGGGGATCGATGTTCAATTCCGTTCGAAGCAAAACTCCGGACCAGTCAGCGATGGCATGCTCAGCGAACATCGCCAGGTAGCAAACCACCGCTAGCGGAAATAGGGGCCCGGAAGGCACCGCAAAAACAACTCCGCCTTGGCGACGATCAGCGCTCACTTCAGGTAGGATTCGCCAGATCCAGACCGCAACCAGGACGAAGACGACAGCGCACGAGATGACATGGACCCCCGGCGCAACCGACCAACCCATGACGAGGCCACCAACCGCTCCACCCCCAAACCCGCCAAAGCTCCAGAATGCATGGAACGAGGACATCAGCGGCCGGTCACTTTCGCGCTCCAAATGAGACGCCTGGGCATTTTGCGCGACATCAAGCAGCGCGTTAAAGAAACCGTAGATACATAGCCCAGTGAATAATAGAACCCGACTTTCAGCCACGACTGGCAGGATGGTGGCAATCGCTTGAGCGCCAGCACCCACTCCAGTTAGTTTCCGGCTGCCAAACCGACCGATAAGTGGTCCACCGGAGATGATCCCGACGAGCAATCCCACCGTAGCGCCCCAAAGCAGCAATCCGAGTTCTCCGTCTGAAACGGCTAACGCCTGCTTGATCCGCGGGATATGCACGATCCAGGTGCCGCTGAGGAACCCGTTCGTGAAGAACGCAACGCATATCGCGGTGCGCGCCGGGGACCAGGTGGAGGTAATCATCTAGGCCAACGATTGACGAATCGCGTCCAATTTAAAGGACCGTCACTCCAAAACGCCGGAACTCGACGCCGAAGGATTCCGGATCTTCAGTGATCAAGTAGTCCAGGAGCGAAGCCGGCCCCAGGACGAAGGGAGCAGCCGTGCCCAGTTTTTCTTTCGTCGCAACGCCCGCAACAACTGAACTGGATTCGATCATTGCCTTTCTAAGTTCAAGATCTTCTAGCTCGTGGCAACTAATGCCGGCTTCAGCGTCAATACTACAGATACTCATAAACAAGAGATCAACACGGAATCTGCGAATCTCCTGAGCGGTATTGGGACTGAAAGCGTAATACCAGGTGCGATTGACCCGTCCGCCCAAGAGGATGATCTCACTGTCGGTTCGTTCCGCTAAAGCCAGAGCGGCGGGCAGATGATGTGTGATCGCTGTAAACCGTAAGCGTGGCGGAACCTGCTTTGCAATCTCCAGAACCGTATTACCACAGTCGAAAAACACAACAGAGCCATTCTGAACGAGTTGCGCTGCTTTTTCCGCTATTTGCATCTTTCCAGGCTTTTGCTCTCCGGCACCCGTTTCCCCTCCCCGGAGCCCCGGAGAAAGCGGTAAAGCACCCCCGTGAACGCGCTGGATAAAACCTTCCAGAGCAAGCTGGTTCAGATCGCGCCGAATCGTGTCAATCGAGACATTTAGCCGATGCGCAACCTCCGCGGCCACGATTTTTCCATCGCGCCGCAACCAGTCGAGAAGCCGTTGCCGGCGCTCTGGCGGAAAAATGTCCTCGACGCGTGCAAGTTCGCTCATGAATTCGCATGGAAGTACATGGATTTTCGGTTTAATGCAACTAATTTCACGAATATTCGGCTTTATGCCTGCCGCTATTTGCATGAGTGCTCGTTCTTGAGCACGACAGAGTGCTGGTCTGGATTGTAGTGAGGCCGAATTCTCGGGTTCACCCATCCTGACGCAGATCCATGGCGCCCTCCTGTAAGCCTGATGTAGTAGCACCGCCCTGCGGGCTTCGTCCGGATGCCGCGGTGCGGTCGCGCCTCCGAGAAAGGAGAGGCTAGGAAGTTTGACCTGCTTGATTGGAAGTCGAAACTCTAACTCTCTGTACGTCTCTTAATCAAAAGCTCGGCAATCTGAACTGCGTTAAGCGCCGCGCCTTTCAGCAACTGGTCGCCACAGACCCAGAAGGCTATCCCGTTATCCAAAGCGGTATCGATCCGGATCCTTCCCACTTCGCAGTTCTCTTTTCCCGCGCACCGGATAGGCATGGGGTACTGCTGATTCGCGGGATCATCCACCAGCTCCAGACCTTGGAATTTTGCCAGCACATCACGAGCACGGTCCACGGAAATCGGCTGCTCAAACTCTGCGTTCATCGCTACCGAATGAGCACGGTAGACCGGCACCCGGACGCAGGTAATCGAAGCGCGCAGCGTTGGGTGATGCAAAATCTTTCTGCTTTCGTTCAGGAACTTTGCCTCTTCCTTCGTATACCCATTCTCCAGAAAAGTATCGACCTGGGGCAAAACGTTGAATGCGATTGGATGTGGAAATACCTCATGCTTAACACCGGTCAGCGCCAGGCTTGCTTCGACTTGGGATGAAAGTTCCGCGATTGCTTTCGCACCGGCCCCGGAAACGGCCTGGTAGCTCGCGGCAATAACGCGTTTCACTCGAAAGGCGCGATGTAGCGGGAAAAGCGCCATCAGCGCGACAATCGTTGTGCAGTTGGGTACGGCAACTATGCCCTGGTGTTTCCAGGCGTCTTCTGGATTTATCTCCGGGATGACGAGCGGTACATCGGGCTCCATTCGAAACGCGGACGAATTGTCGATCACGATCGCGCCCGCCTTGACAGCTGCCCCTGCGAATTCCTTGGAGGTTGATGCACCGGCGCTGAACAAGGCAAAATCCACCCCTTCGAAAGAGTCGCGAGTCAAACCTCGCACAATGATCTCTTCGCCTTCGAAAACCAAACGTTTCCCGGCGGATTTCGGCGAGGCGAGCAATTTGAGTTGGCCTAGGGGAAAATCGCGCCGGCCCAGAAGCTGCAGGAACTCCGTGCCTACGGCACCAGTAGCGCCGACAATTGCGATGTTGAAATCTGAGGCCATTAGAAGTTTGCTAGTGTAGAAGCAAAAATGCCGCCGCTCAAGATCGTCATCCGTGGGAGCGAACAGAACCTCCTTTTACTGCAGGGCAACACGGTAGTTGCGACATTTCCAGTTTCAACGTCCCGATTCGGGTTCGGATTTGAGGAAGGGAGTCAGAGGACCCCAACCGGCCGGTTTCAGATTTCTGAAAAGATCGGAGCCGAAATGCCGGCAAACACCGTTTTCAAGGGGCGTCGACCGCACGAAGAAGAGCGCGGCAACAGTTCAGCAGATCCCGATCTGATAACCTCGCGAATCCTTTGGCTCGAAGGAATGGACCCTTCGAACGCCAACACCAAGGATCGGTACATTTATATCCACGGCACAAATCAAGAAAATCTGATCGGAGCACAGGCAAGCCACGGTTGTGTCCGGATGCGAAAGCTGGATATAATCGAGCTCTTCGATCTGGTTCAGACAGGAACCGAGGTTGAGATTATTGCTTGACCAACGGTAACGCTCTCATGTTCAATGCCTTCGCTTGCGAGCACTCGGGTCGAATTTCGGAAAATACATTTGTATCCGCGAGTCGTTCACCCTAATACGGGAACTGCTGCTAGCTAAGAAAGGAGGCGAGACTGATGAACATTGTAAGATATCTTACTTTAGTGGCCTTAACCGCTGCGACGCTTGGCGTTTCTGCTTGTTGTCACACGGCGCCACCTCCACCACCACCACCACCACCCACGGCTAAATAATTCATTTGTATCCGTGAGCTCTTCGGCCTAATACGAGAGTGCTGCCAGCTAAGAAAGGAGGCGAGACTGATGAACATTGTAAAGTATCTTACTGTAGTGGCCTTGGCCGCTGCGGCGCTTGGCGTTTCTGCTTGTGCTCACAAGGAACCACCACCTCCTCCACCACCACCGCCCACGACCCATATGGGCAAATAGGGCCGCGGGTTTAGGAGGATTTGTACCCGCCTCAGAATGTTCTGGGGCGGGTTTTGTTTTTGGGGATGCTGACAAAGGGCGAATCTTCGAGCAAGAATCGCCACTCGAGTTCTGCTGATTTTGTGATGCCTACTCTCAAGTCGGTCTCAACCGTGGCAGCGCGGCGCGGTGCCCTCATTTCCACACTGGGAAGCGCGAACAAATCCTTACCGTGAAAACTGCCATCGATCGCCAGCGCTTGCGTTAGTTTCCCCGGACCGGAGCAAAGGCTCCGCTTTGCGGTCACGCCCCGGCGGGCTCGCATCAAGTCGATGCCTCTTGTCGGCTGGAGCGCGCGGATCAGCACAAATCCGTTCGCTGCGCTACCGATGACGAGGAAATTGAGCAGCCAATGGATGCCGTAGTTCAGGTACACGTAAAGTGAACCGGGCGGGCGCTCTTTCATAAACATCCTGGCACTGCGTCGCAAAAACGTATGAGCCGCCTCGTCCCCGGTCGCCGCGTAGGCCTCTGTTTCCACAATAATTCCTGCCGCATTCTCCCAGGAGAGTTCGCACCCGATCATTGCCCGTGCGCATGTCAGAGTATCGGTTTCAAAAAAGCTGCGATCGATTCGATCCACATGAAACAGTTCGCTAAATCGTCACTCTGGGAATCATTTTGTTGGCGTACAGTATGGAAAGCCTTTTCACGCCCTTGATTCGCTTCGCAATCGCGCGCAGCTGCGCGAGGATCCGGACAAGAATTAGTTCATTCTTAAAACCGCTGGAATAACAAAATTCCGGTTTCACCGCCATGTGCAGCAGGGCGAGCGTATCCTTTGCAACGCGAGTATAGACCAGCACCCCTGCCAGCTCGCGGGCAGCACCGCGATCGATAAAGGCATATAGCGTTTGCACATCAAGTCCCTCGATCCCAATTCGAAGCGACTCGCCTTCTTCGATTATTTTTGGGAACCCATAGCTACTGATCGCAGCGTTTATGCTGCGGCTGTGTTCCTCTTGCTTGGGATGAAAGAACATTAACGCCTCCAGCTCCTCACGGCGACCGGACGTCAGGGATGAGGAAAAGGCGAGAGGTAACATAGTTCCTCTTCCTTAGGTGTTCGCGAGTTCAATGTCAACCGGGACACCGGAGCGGGTGAGCCGAGGGAGTTCTGGGTTTCTAAAATTCTAGACTTCTATATGCCTCTCCCTATGATTGATCATCAGGCTATGGCCCAGCTTCCTCCCAAAAAGCGCAAACGGCGTCGTTTGCAACTTCGTGAGGCCCAGCGTCGCCGTCGAGCGCGATTAAAAGAACAATCCAAGAGCTTTCTGCAAGTTATCTTAGAGCAAGAGACTTTGCGTGCGCTGCGGAGCTACAGCAAAGCTCTTCAGCTGCCTGTTCACGTTTGTGCCGCCGAATTGATTCAAAATGCGCTTCTTAAAAGTGACGGATCCGCCAGTGAAGAGGACGCGCTCAGGCCAGGTGCCGGCATCGAGGCTACTGTCGCAGAAGCTGCTGGCCAGCTGGATTTATTCGTTCAATGACGCTCGTTTGGTCGGGAGATCGCGCGCCCGAGAACGGATTTTCACCACCTGCCTGAACAACCCGGTCTTTCTTTCCCCCGTTTGACGTCGGATGCCGACCTGTCTTACGTTGGTAATGCGAGCTCAAGCAGTCGCAGAGTTGCTCGCGATAAACCTTGAACCCTAGTTGATCCTATGGCTTACGAATTACCTCCGTTACCTTACCCGTTTGACGCACTAGAACCGTACATCGATGCCAAGACGATGGAGATCCATCACGATAAGCATCATCAAGCCTACATCACCAATGCGAACAACGCGCTGAAGGAGCACCCGGACCTTGCTGCCAAGCCCGTTGAGGAATTGATTGCCAACCTGAGCGCTGTTCCGGAATCGATCCGCACCGTCGTTCGCAACAACGCCGGAGGCCACGCCAATCATTCCTTTTTCTGGAAAATCATGGGCCCGAATGCAGGCGGTGAGCCAAAAGGTAAGCTTTCTGACGCTATCAAATCAACGTTTGGCGGGTTCGATCAATTTAGGGAGAAGCTCCAGGCGGCGGGAGCCGGCCGGTTCGGCAGTGGATGGGCCTGGCTGGTCGTGAACAAACAGGGCAAGCTGGAAATTACTTCGACCCCCAATCAGGATAGTCCGATCATGGACGGCCTGAAGCCCGTCTTGGGTGTAGACGTCTGGGAGCACGCCTATTATCTGAAATATCAAAATCGGCGGCCCGACTACCTGAAAGCCTGGTGGAACGTCGTTAATTGGCCAGCGGTGGGCGAGCATTACGAGACTTTAGTCTGATAGTTCGGGTCTGTAGGGCGGCTGGCTCAGCCGCCAGGACAACTAGGTCCGTGCGGCGACTGATCCCCGCCCGCAATCCGCCGCGGCGGATCGCCTAGCGACTGTGGGCTGGGCAGGCGTCCTACGAAGTCCGCGGGCTGGGCACCGTCGGTCCGTACCTGGCCGATTTCGAGCCCGCCTAAGCGGGCTTATGTCTTATGGCTTATCTCAACGAACATTATTTGAAATTAAAAGCCGGCTATCTTTTCCCAGAGATTGCCAGGCGCGTAAACGCGTTCGCCGAAGCTAATGTCGAGCTGGCTAAGAGGATCATTCGCTGCGGAATTGGAGATGTGACCGAGCCACTTCCTCCGACCGCCATCGCGGCGATGCACCGGGCGGTCGACGAACTGGCTTGCCATGAGACTTTTCGGGGCTATGGACCGGAGCAGGGGTATGAATTTCTGCGACAAGCAATTGCTGAAAACGATTACCGGAACCACGGCGTCCCGATCGCCAATGACGAGATCTTTGTTTCCGATGGTTCAAAGTGCGATTGCGGAAACATCCTCGACATTTTCGGACACCAAAACCGGATCGCGATCATGGACCCGGTCTATCCCGTCTATGTGGACACAAACGTTATGGCAGGACACACCGGACCCGAAGACGGCGGTGGAGCCTACCGGGGACTGATTTATCTGCCGTGTAACAAGGAGAACCGTTTCGTTCCGCCGATTCCGACGGAGATAGTCAATCTCATTTATCTCTGCTATCCGAATAATCCGACCGGAACAATCGCCACGCGAGAACAGCTTACAGCCTGGGTGAACTATGCGCTTCGTGCGGAAGCAATTATTCTCTTCGACGCCGCGTATGAGGCGTACATTGCAGACCCAGCCGTTCCCCACTCCATTTACGAAATCCCTGGTGCGACCGAATGTGCGATCGAGTTTCGGAGTTTCTCCAAGAACGGTGGTTTTACCGGCGTCCGCTGCGCATTTACAGTGATGCCGAAGTCGCTATTGGCCAAGACTGGTGGTGGTGAGAAGAAGTCGCTTCATTCGTTATGGAACCGTCGCTTTAGCACCAAGTTCAACGGCGTCAGCTATCCGGTGCAGCGCGCTGCGGAGGCACTTTACACCGGGGAGGGCAAGCGTCAGACGCTGAAGCTAATTAACCACTATTTAGGCAACGCCAAGGTACTAGCCGAAGCGCTGCGGAAATCGGGTCTGGAAGTGTTTGGTGGCGTCAATGCGCCCTACATCTGGGTGCAAGCTCCTGACGGCTATTCGAGTTGGGAAGTGTTCGACAAGATTTTAACCGAGATTCAGGTCGTGATTACGCCTGGGTCTGGTTTCGGTAGACAGGGCGAAGGCTATTTCCGGGTATCCGCCTTCAATTCAGGGGAAAATGCTAAAGAGGTCGCAGACCGCTTTCTCGATCTGACCTGGGAGGAGCGAGGCTCGAACCTGTCGTCGGTAGGGCGAATTCGTTCCGCGCAGCGGAACAAATGAGCCTTTTGGAATCAGCAACGCGTCCGGTTTAGAATTTAGCCTAGCCTTGAAGAAGACCTGGGACCGGCTGAACAAGAGTTGCACGCCGCAGGCGTGCAAACCTGTTACAAACTGACTGGGACCTTGGCGCTTAGTTAGGGAACAGCCTCCTGTGCTTATAATTTCAGCAGATGGTCCGCCACTCGTAGCGCTTGCGCGCCGATCGTGAGTGCAGGATTGACCGCGGCGGACGAAGGAAAGAACGAGCTGTCGACGACATAGAGATTGCCAATATCGTGCGCGCGGCAATATGGATCTAAGACTGACTCCGCTGGATCAGTTCCAAATCGCGCCGTCCCGCACTGATGAGAGTTCGTTTCGATGCCCATCCGCTGCAAGAAAATAAATGGATACCCGCAGCGCCGCAGCATTCGCTTTGCCATTCGAATCAAGCGCTGATGAGCCGGGAGGTTATTCGGCCGCCAGCGCACTTCTATGCAACCCTTTGCGTCGAGAACGACACGATTCTCCGGGTCGGGCAGGTCTTCCGACATGACCCACCAGTCGACGCTGCGATGCGCTAGCAGGCGTAAAACCGAGCGAGGAACCATCCGTTGGTTAGCTGTTAACATCCCTGCCTGAAGCTTCCCCAGCAGCTGAAGGTTGCCCAGAGGGAACCGCCAGCCTTCGTCACCATGAAAATAATAGTCATTCACCGCCATCGTCTTTTGGAAGCTCGTCGGATTAAGCCGAGTTGGGTGGACTGCCATCAGCGCGGTGTTGTTATGCACCATGTAGTTTCTTCCGACGAGCCCTGATGAATTCGCAAGTCCGGGATGAGAGCGTGAGCTGGAACGCAGCAGGAGCGCGGCCGAGTTAGCAGCCCCACACGAAACAACGAATGTGTTTGCATAAATGAGCAAACTTTTGCCTTCGCGCTCGGCTTCTGCCGAAATGACAGTTTTTCCCCGGGGAGCGGTCCTGAGGCGGCGTACAAAGGTATTGGTGAGAAGCTCGACATTCCCCGATTCCAGAGCAGGCCGGACAAGGCAGATGTCTGCCTCGCCTTTTGCATGCACCCGACAAGGAAAACCATCGCAAGTATTGCAGCGGATGCATTTGCCGTGTGGTCTGAGATCGATACCCATCGGGAGAAAAAATGGGTGTAACCCCTGCCGCTCCAGCCGTCCTTTTAGATCCGCGATGTATGGCTCATGCGGGACTGGCGGATAAGGATACGCTTTTGACCGTGGTGGATAGGTTGGATCGCTGCCGCTTTCGCCGTGCACGAAGAGAAGTTCCTCCATCCGATCATAGTAAGGCTCCAGGTCGGCGTACTTGCACGGCCACTCTGGTGAAATTCCGCCCTCGTGCTCGACGGGTCCGAAATCCTGCTCGCGAAGCCGAGGCAGCGCAGCCCCATAGACCTTCGTGTTCCCGCCTACGAAATAATGAACGCCAGGCGAAAATCCCCTCCCGTTCTGATCGTACCAAGTGTCGCGTGGCTTGTAACGTTTCTGATCGAAGACCGCCTCTGGATTCCAGTTCTCCGGCTCCTGCGGTAAAAACCCGCCGCGCTCAACCAGTAAGATCTTGAGCCCGGAGCGGCTAAGCGCGTAGGCAAGTGTGCCACCTCCCATCCCGCTGCCAATAATAGCAACATCGGCGGTTTTGGTTAATGAGGGCATGCGACGAGTTCGAAAATCAGTTCGAGCGTGAAAATTCCAAGTCGCCGTGTCGGCGAACTCAGGCGTGTGATTTAGCCCAGCAATTGTCAGGACCCATCGCTTAAGACGCTTCGACCTTCAAACTGGACTCTTTACCCTTTCACCGAGCCCGCCAGCAAGCCGCGAACAAAGAATCGTCCTAGCAAAATATAAATCAGGGCCGTGGGTAGCGCGACAATCACCGCCCCGGCCATAACCACATTCCAGTCGACCGAAAACGAGCCGGAGAGATTGTTCAGCGCAACAGTTACCGGTTGCGCGTTCGGGTTTGGCAGTATCGTAACGCCAAACAGGAAGTCGTTCCAGATGTTGGTGAACTGAAAAATTCCGACTACAACGAAAGCAGGCGCCGCCAGCGGCAGCATCACGAATAGAAATATGCGAATCACGCCAGCTCCATCGATCCGCGCCGCCTCAACCAGCTCACTTGGAATATTCGCAAAAAAATTTCGGAAGATCAGAGAAGTAATGGGCAGGCCATACACGACATGCACTAACACAATGCCCGGAATCGTTCCGTACAATTTGATCTGTTGAAGAAATTGAATCAAGGGGATCAGGATACTCTGGTATGGGATAAACATGCCAAAGACGAGAAAAGCAAAGAGCGTGTTAGCTCCTCGGAATTTCCATTTTGCCAAGATGTAACCGTTTATCGATCCGATGATGGCAGAGATAATTGTCGCAGGAATGGTGAGTTGCAGACTGTTCCCCAGATTTGGATAGAGGCGACGCCAGGCTTCGAGAAATCCGCCCCCGGACACCTCGGTTGGGAGATTCCACATTGTGGAAAGACTCACGTTTTGCGACTGCTTGAGTCCGGTAACGACCATGACGTAAACCGGCGTCAGGAAGAACAGCGTACACAAGAAGAGAATCAGCAAAATCAACCAGTCCCAGATTGAACGTGGTAGAGACTGACGAAGAGTGGCTAAGGAGATCGGCACAGTTAGCTCTTCCGCAGGCTACGCCATAGGTACGGGACAATGACCAGCGCCACCAGGAGCAACATCACAATGGAAGCGGCTGCCCCGAGGTTGTAGCGCGTGGCCTTGAACGTCATGTCAAACACAAATATGCCGGGTACATCGGTCGCGAACCCGGGACCGACACCGGTCATGGCAAAAATCAGGTCGAAAATTTTAAGAGAGACATGTCCGAGAATGATCGCGGTGCTCACGGTGACAGGTCGGAGCATCGGGAGCACGACTTTGGTATAGACTTTGAATTCGGTTGCTCCATCAATCCGGGCTGCTTCCCGCAGCTCGTTCGGGACAGTCGCGAGCCCGGCGATATACATCGACATCGCAAACCCGGTGAGTTGCCACGCTGCCGCGACCACGACCGGAATCATCGCCACGGGGATTCCGAAATGAACGCTATAATTCTTCAGTCCCGGGAAGACGTGCCCCAGCGCGTCGTTTACCGAAAAAAGCACCGTCGGATCGGTCGTCCACCCTGGCCTCAGCGGTTTCGATCCGATCGATTGCAGCCACTTGTTAATGCCTAGTCCATCGAACAAGAGGTTGATCCCTGTTTCGGGATTAAAGATCCACCGCCAGGCAATCCCAGTCACAATAAAGGAGAGAGCGTAGGGAAAGAGGAAGATGTTCCGCAGGACCGTGTGGCCGAGCAAACGCCGATCCAGGAAGAGCGCTAAGAGCAAACCGAGACCGATCGAACTGGACAGGAAAAGCGCCGTGAAAACGAAGACATTACGCAGGTTCGCGTGCCAACGTGGCATCGAGAACAGTTGCGCGTAGGTTACAAACCAGGGATCCCGCAAACGCCAATCGATCCGAAGTGTTCCCCACCGGGATAGCGAAACCCAAATGGTAATCAGGATGAAAATGTAGACAAACGTGATAATGGCGGCCATCGACGGCACCAAAATCAATGGGGGCAAAAACCGTTCTCCCAAAAAGCGCCTGGCAGGTTTGGACGGTGGCGCTCGGCGGGGAGCTGAAACCTGGAGGTCAGCCGTCGACATGAATTTTAAAAGCTATAAGCTGACCGCGTAACGCGAATCAGCCAGCTGGTGAAGCTGGGCGGCTCCACCAGCTGACCTCTAGGAACCTATTTCGATGATTCCCCTTCTTTCGCGGCTTGGACGAGCGCGCTGGCGAAATTGTCAGCGTTCTTGTCCACGATGAAGGCCGTGACAGCATCGTTCAGCGCCTGTTGGAACGCCGCCGGAGCAGCCTCGCCGTGGACGCAACTCGGAACCAACTTGTCCTTCGCGAACGAGGCTATTGACCATTGGTGGTACCCATCGAACTTCGATTTGTCGACGTCAGTTCTGGCCGGAATCGAACCCTTAAGCGGGTTGAATGCCTCCTGAGCTTCCTTGCTCCCGATGCTCTTTAACCAGGCAATTGCTGCCTCTTTGTGCGGCGCACCTTTGGCCAGGGTGAAACCGTCCGCCACGATGATGAATCCGCCATCCGTCCCGGGATGACTAACCCAACCAAAATCTTCCTTCTCCTTCTGGTTAGCTTTCACGAATTCGCCGGCAGCCCAGTCACCCATGGAACTAAAGGCCACTTTGCCTTCCATAAGCGCCTTGATGGCCTGATCCCAAGTTAGAGCAGAATGATCAGGATTTACGTAGTCCTGCATCTTCGCAAAGTACGTCATGGCTTGTTTCACCTTGGGATCATCCCAGTTCATTTTGCCGGCGAACAAGTCCACCCAGCCCTGTGGCCCGATCACTCCAAGCAGCGTGTTCTCGAAAAGTTGGGCTGAAGCCCAGATTCCTGAGTCGCCCACTCCGATCGCGGGAACCCCCGCCGCTTTTAGCTTGTCACAAGCTGCAAAAAACTCGTCGAACGTCATCTTATCGCCCACCTTGATTCCGTTCTTGTCCAGGAGCTTTTTGTTGTACCAAAGGTTATTCCCACGATGGATGCCCGCAAGCACGGCATAGGTCTTGCCATCTTTGGTCATCATGTCTACCAAGCCCTTCGGAAAGGCTTTATCCCATCCGTCGCTCTTGTAGAGTTCCGTGATCGGCTCGCAATAGCCTGGTTCGACATACTGACCCAGCAATTCCCAGCCGGGATGGCTTTGCCAGGTGTCGGGCGGATTGCCACCGGCGAGACGTGTCTGTAAGACAGGTCGCGCGGCGGAACCCCCTCCGCCAGCCACGGTTGCGTTGATAATCTCGACGCCGGGGTTCTGCTTCTTGTAAGTACTGAACAAGGCATCCAGGGCGGCCGCCTCACCGCCAGAGGTCCACCAGGAAAAGACTTCCAGCTTCTTTTCGTCAGCAGCTTGAGAGGAGAGAGGAATTTGCCCGGCGGCGACCAGGGTGGCCAGTGCCAGCAAAGGGGAACAAATACGCATTTTCAAACGCATCTTAGTTTATCTTTAATTATAGTTTTGATGTTAATTCGATTCTTTAAGTTGTGTGGTAAACGTTTAGTTCAGCTTCAGATGTCATTCCGTTGAGCGCTGTATCCTGGGCGCCGGGCAGCTTTCCGGGGAATAGAAATGCGGGAAAGGCCTTACCGCCAACAGGTAAGGGTTTCGGGATCGGGGATAGCTCTGGGGATTACAGTTTAATCATCACCTCCTTCGGCTCTTTCGCCTAGTTTTATGCGACGATTGCATCTAATGCAGCAACAAAGAAATAATCTCCCCACATTACGCTCTCATCCACGCCCAGCCCTTTGCGCTGATGATAAATTCCATGCTTAAGAATCCCTTCCCAACCGTCGGTATCGCTAGCGAGGAACTCTGGAGTCAGCAGCGTTGATAGGATGCGGTGAGCATAGGCTTGGTAACGTGTGCGGTTGGCCGAGTCGGTAGCTTGCTTTGCTAAATGGATCAGTCCACGAGCGGCGATCGCGGCGGCCGAGCTCTCGTACGGCAGACCAGGAGCGGGTTCCTCCCAGTCATTCGGCGGTACTCCGTGAGCAGGCGTGCGCAGAATGTAGAAATCAGCACAACTCTGAGCGGCAGCCAGGAAACAGGTGTCCCCGGTAAGTTCGTGAACAATGCTGAATCCGTACAAGGCCCAAGCCTGGCCGCGTGCCCATGAGGAATCGTTCCGCCACCCTTGATGGGTTGTCTGCCGAACAAACTCACCGGTCTGAAGGTCGAAGATGCCTTCATGCGCCGTGCTTCCGTCCCCGCGCAGGAGATCGCGGCGAGTCGTCAGGCAATGTTGAAGACCGACCTGTGTGAGCCGGTCATCCCCGGATTGTTGACCGGCGTAAATGACGAGCCCGACATTCATCATGATATCGATAAACAGACTGTCCGGTGCGACAAAAGAGCAGAGGTATTGCCCTTTGGCATTGAATCGGCTGGCTAGCGTTCGGCCCGCCTCGATGACAACCTCATTTTTTGACGGATCGCCGGTCAGTTCGTACCAGACCTTCCAGGTAGGAAGAAAAAGAAATCCTAAATCGTGTACACTCCGGTCGTACTTTCGGGGTTCGATCAGCCTCGAATAGTGTTCCGCTTTCTCGCGCCACCAAGGATCTTCCGTGCGCCGCGCAAAAATCCAGAGCATCCCACCCAAAAAGCCTTCGCACCAATTCGTCCATGCTTCACTGTCATGAACCCACCGACCTTTTTTCGTAAATAAGGGGAAATAATCCGGGTGTGAGGTAATCAGCCGGCGTACCTGCGTCTCCGCGAAACGCAGTGCGGCCTCGGGTTTCAAAGAAAGGGCATTTGCCGCGTCGACCTGCATCGTTTCCTGTCTATTTTGCCCACCAGCTCGAGCGTTTCCCAAAATGAACTTGAATGGTTTTGAGTTCCGTAAACGCCTCAATGGCATGCCGACCGAGTTCCCGACCAAGACCGCTTTCCTTGTAGCCTCCAAAGCAGAGCTCGGGGTACCCGTCCAGGAACGTGTTAATCCACACCGTACCGGCCCGAATACCTCGGCCGGCTGAGAAGGCGGTATCGATATCGCGAGTCCAAATCCCCGCGGACAAGCCATACATTGTGTCGTTGGCGATCGCGACTGCCTCCTCAGCATCGTCGAAAGTGATTACGGAAAGCACGGGGCCGAAAATTTCTTCTCTGGCGATTCGCATCTGGGCAGTAACACCATCAAAGATGGTAGGTTCGACAAATCGACCGTGGGCGTGCGGAATTCGTTTACCACCGATTTTTAATTCCGCGCCGGCGGCCTGGCCATCCTGGATATACGCGAGAATCTTGTGCAGCTGTTCGTCATTGATTATAGCACCTACCTTCGTGGACTCATCTAAAGGATCACCCACCCGAACCTTTTGTGCAGTTCGCACCAACTCATGAACGAAATCTTTAGCGATCTGGCGCTGAACGAGCAATCGGCTACCGCTGTTGCAACATTCACCCATATTGAAATACGCGCCAAAAACCACCGCATCGAGTGCCGCTTCGAGATCGGCGTCTGCGAAAACGATCTGCGGATTTTTTCCGCCCAGCTCCAATTCGACCTTCTTGAGGTTTGTCCGAGAAGCTCCCACCACTGCCTTGCCCACTTCGGTCGAACCCGTGAAAGACAGCATGTCGACGTCCGGATGGGAAGCGAGCCACGCACCCGCTGGATCGCCAAAGCCGCAGACAATATTCACGACGCCGTCGGGTACCCCGGCTTCGACCAGTATTTTTCCGAGGCGGAGCGTTGTCCCGGGCGTCAGCTCACTGGGCTTGACGACACAAGCGCATCCGGCCGCGAGCGCAAATGGGAGCTTCTGGCTTATGATAAGCAATGGGAAATTCCAGGGTGTGATCATGCCAACGACCCCGATCGGCTCGCGCAAAACCAATCCGAGAACCTGGTCCCCGAGAGCATTGTGCGCGTCGCCGAAGACGTGGCGGCTAAGCGCGGCAGCGTAGTCCCAAAGACCGGCGCTCCATTCCATTTCATCTCGGGCCTGGCGAATCGGTTTACCGCTCTCCAAAGTTTCAATCACCGCTAACTCGTCCTTCTGGGTCCGGATCGCTTCGGCAACTTTAAGCAGGCACCTGGACCGTTCAGCGCCTGACATCCTTGGCCAAGGGCCGCCATCGAAAGCGCGGCGGGCCGCCGCCACTGCGCGGTCGACATCATCGGCGTCAGCCAGCGGATAAACACCAACTTTCACGCCGTGAGCCGGGCTCTGACGATTAAATTGTTTACCGGAGCGAGCCGCAATTTCCCGGCCATTGATCCACATTGAGTAAGAGAAGGGCTGGTCAGGTAACATTTGGGGACTCCATATTTCACCCATTTTTAAACTCCGGAGAACGTTTCGCCCGGAAGGCGTTCATGCCCTCACGCGCATCGTTCGTTGCCGCATTCACCGCCGAAGCGAGCGATTCCGTCGTTTGCGCATCTGCACCGGACAGCCCTGCGTGAATCGATTGTTTCGCTGTTTGCACAGCGATCGGCGCATTGGCGGCGATCAGCTTTGCCAGCGCGCGCATATGATCGAAGAGATCAGCCCGCGGCACGATTTCGTTAACCAGTCCCCACCGCTCAGCAATCTGGGCCGAAATGGGTGCCCCGCTAAAGATCAATTGCTTGGCCCGGCTGGCGCCGATGAGTTCCGGCAACCGTTTGGTCCCGCCCCAGCCCGGTACGGTCCCAAGCTTGACTTCTGGCATGGCAAAACTTGCGTCGTTGGCGGCCAGGCGAATATCCGCCGCCAGAGCTAATTCCAAGCCTCCGCCAAATGCGAGGCCATTCACTGCACATATGACCGGCTGGCGGAGAGTCGCCAGCTGTTCGAAAATCCGATGGCCACGGCGTATCCACTCCGACCACATCTGAAGGGGCGACAGAGCCGACCAGGCGTAGATGTCCGCTCCGACGCAAAACGCTCGGTCACCGTTCGCCCGAAGAACGACGACTCGGATCGCAGAATTCTCCTCGACCTCCGTCACGGCCTCACCAAGCTGACCCAGCATGTCTGGATCAAGCGCGTTCAGCTTTTCTGGCCGATCTAGCACGATTTCCGCCACAAAGGCTTCGAACGATAAAGCTATCTTGCGCGATTCGCTCACGGTTCTTCTCCTTTCCGCAGCCGATCCACCAGTCGGTCCGCCGCCCGCCAACAAAGTGCCAGGAGGGTCAGCGTTGGATTAATTCCAGGACACGTTGGAAACACGGCTCCGCTGAATACGTACAAGCCGGGAGTATCATGCACGCGGAGCTCGGGACTGGTGACTGTGGCTGCCGCATCCTCGCCCATCCTTGCTCCACCAAAGTCGTGACTGCTTCCGACGCCGGTAAAGCGGTCGCCGCGCCAGACCTTGGTCGCCCCCATCGCCTGTAGGATCTCTTCCCCCTTCCCTTCCATCCAATCAGCGAGCCGATGCTCATTCTCACGCATGTCATAGGTGATTCGGATCACGGGCAGGCCAAGCCCGCTCTTGTCCCGTCGGGAAGGATCGAGGTCGAGAAAATTGCTACGGTACGATAGGGTGTCCGGCTGAATTCGAACAACGCCAAAGTTCTGCCAGTTTCGAATATGATCTTTATATGGTTTGCCCCAGCTTCTTACATCGCGAGGCAACGCCTCGCGGCTGATCTGGATGGGTAGGAATTGCTGTTCTGCACCCATCGTCGCGCCTCCAATGAATCCGTAAGCCAGGGAGTCGAAGTTTGGTGACAGAAAGTCGTCTACTACGATACCTTGGGCGGCAGGACCGGTGTGCCGGTTGAAGCACAGGTCCGGAAAAAATCCGTCCACGTGCGCGAACATTTTCGTCATGAAGTAGTGACCAACTCGACCGCAATTGTTCCCCAGCCCATTAGGATGTCTTTTGTCTCCAGAGAGCAGGAGAAGCCGGATATTTTCAAATGTGTAAGCACTCAGAATGACGATCCGCGCCTTTTGAAAACGACGGCTCCCGAGTGGATCGATGTACTCAATGCCGTTGGCGTGACCGCTCTCGTCCGTGCCAATCCGGATCGCCCGGCAATGAGTGCGGAGATCAAGATTCCCAGTAGCGAGAGCCTCTGGGATCGACGTTAGCGACGGATCCCATTTGTCTCCGCAGAAAGAACCGAACCCGTTGCTCCAGGCCGTGTAAGTCGTCGCGGGTCGCCCCCGGTAAGGAACCGTATTTACTCCGGCTGGGACTGGGTGGGGATGCAAGCCCATGGATTCGGTCGCTCTTCGAAAAAAATCGCCAAGTCGAAACGGGCGCATCGGAGGCATCGGCAGGGGACGGCTTCGTTTTATAAATGGGTTCGTTTCGTCACCCGCCACCCCGATCTCGTGCTCCAAGAGCGAGTAGTAAGGTTCGAGCTCATCGTAACTGACCGGCCAATCCGCCAGGGCGCAGCCCTCCGGCAAAACGCCTAGTCCCCAGCGATCCTTGAGGTGACTTCTCGAGTGGAAATGATGCGGATGAAAGCGCCGCAGCCAGGCGCCATAATGTATCAGCGAGCCTCCGACGCTATTCATCATACGCCCAAGAGAAAAGGTTGCTTCTCTGGTGGGTTCGCCGTCGTTTCTGCGCCAGGTCGGAGCTTCGCTCTGAAATTTCGGCCCCATGTTGGCGCGACAATAGTAAGTCGCACCCAATTCATCAGGCAGGTAGTCTTTGCTTGTTCGCCATGGCCCCGCTTCAAACGCAACGACTCTTAACCCGGCCTTTGCTAATACCGGGGCGACAATTCCTCCCACTCCGCCCAGGCCCACGAGCACAACGTCGGCTTCTGTCACCGGCTCCGCGGTGCCGCCTTGTGAATCGTAGCCCGGAACTCTGGTTTTCTTTCGCAACTCGCGAGACCGTCCGAGATCGGCCAGCGATTGGATTATACCGCCTTTCGTGACCGGGAGGTCAGTCAGGTTTTCTTCGGCAGTATTCTCAAGCCAAACACCCGGGTGTCCGAGTACTCTCCAGCCCAGTTTATCTAGGTTGCCGCCGTAAATCGGGTCAGAAAAGAGTCCCTCCTGTAAGTGCGATCTAAGTAAGTTAAAAAACGCCTTCGCGTCCGGCGCTTTCATCGAGTCGATTGCGCCCGCCGCTAGATCACTAATCAGTGCCTCTCGTTGTTTGGCCGTGCCGTCCGGAATCTCGCAACCATACCGTTCTCGAAAAATCCGCCGGATCTCTTCTATGGCTAGTCGATAGGTTTCCGAAAGAGGTGCGTAGGCGCCAGCAAGCGCCCGATCGAGGTAACGCACAACCCCGATTTCTGAGGCGCCGGGACAGTCCGCGTCCGCCGGAAACATTCGCTCGAAGAGGGCCTCTAGGGCCGACGCCTCGTCAGGATTCAGGACCAGGAAGACTTGTTCGTCCTTTGCCTTGCTCATGCCGGTTGGTCAGGTGTCTCAGCGCGCTGCCGTAGTTTTAATCGCAAAGGTCCCGGCCGAAAGATCCGTTCATCCATCAGTTGCAGTTCCGGGCTGACTCGTAGTGGAATTTCAGATTGCCCGAGCACGTCTTGCTTGAGATCGATGCCCGGGGCAATCTCGGTAACTGTGAGCCCCTCGGGCAGCAATTTCAGCACGCAACGCTCGGTGACATAAGTGACCTCTTGGTTCATTGCTCTGGCGCGCCGACCGCTGAATGTGACCTGCTCGACCGCCGACACAAACTTTCGGTTTTTGCCCTCACGGCCGATCTTGAGCCGTCCATCTTCCATCTTCTGCTCCAGCCCGCCTGCCGTAAAGAAACCGCAGTACACGATTGCCCGGGCCTGCGCTGTAATATCGATAAATCCCCCCACTCCCGCCGTCACATGCGGCCGTGCAGCGAGCCGTGATACGTTGACACTTCCTTCAAGGTCAACTTGGAGGAAGGAAAGAAAGCTTCGATCAAATCCGCCGCCTTGAAACAACGTGAACTGGTCCGGCGACGCTAGAATCGCGTCGGCGTTCGAGGCGCAGCCGAAGGCGAATCCGAGGAGCGGCATACCACCGACAGCCCCCTGTTCGATTACCCAGGTCACCTCATTATGCAACCCCTCCTCGAGGAGAACGCGCGGCACCAGAGCAGAAATGCCAAAACCAAGATTTACAACATCGTCGCGAACCAGTTCCATGGCTGCACGTCGAGCGATTGCCTTCTCGAGACCCCACTCGATCGTCGAAAAGGAAGACTCCGCAGTGAAAAGTTCACCACTGATCGCCGGATCGTACTCCGTCTGCGTCGTCTGCTTTTGTTGGGGGTCGACAACGATGTAGTCAACGAGGATCCCGGGCACCCGAACCTGCTGTGGCTTCAGAGAACCGCGGCCGGCGAGGCGTTTCACCTGGGCAATGACGATCCCACCCCCGTTCCGCGCAGCCAGGGCCTGGTCCAGCGCGCCAAGGTAGGCGCCCTCATGTTCCATCGAGATATTTCCGCGCTCGTCAGCGGTGGTGCCACGAATGATCGCAACATTCGGGATGATCGAAGGAAAGAAGAGCCATTCCTCACCGGCGAATTCGACAACCTGGACGATATCTTCTTTAGTGGCTGAATTCATGCGGCCGCCTTGCCGTCTTGGGTCAACGAAAGTGTCTATGCCAACCTTCGACAAAACACCTGGGCGCCCGGCCGCGGCCTCCCGATGCATGTGAAAAATTATTCCGCTCGGCAGGTTATACGCCTCGATCTCATCATCGATGATCATTTGCCAAATGCGAGGCGTAGGGAGCGAAGAGGGCCCACTCGGAAGCGACCCGGCGATTACTCGCTTCAAAAGCCCGCGGTGCGCCAGATGATCGATCCCTTGGACTCCATACATGTCGCCGGCAGCGATCGGATGGAGCGTAGTGATTCTTCGCGGATGTCCAGTCTTCTGAAAGTAAGCGCCAATCGCGCTCAGAGTCGCATCGGGGCACCCCAGACCACTAGAGGAGCTGATCGTTACAACAGCCTCGTCGGGTATCAGCTCACCTACTTTCTCATCCGATATGATTCGTACCTTCGCCATACCCGATCCTTCGAGACTTCACGCTTGGTATTGCACGTTGACTCGCCGCCCCGACTGTGCCGATTCGCGCGCGGCCAGTGCAACCGCCAGCGATCGAATGCCGTCTTCGCCGGTAGCAAACGGTTCGCCATTCCCGCGCGCAGCTTCATTGAAATGGCGCACCTGGTGGACATAAAGATCCTCCGTCCCATCGGGTTCGATCTGTTCCCTATGATCGCCACGCTGCAAAAAGATGGCTCCAACCGGTTCCTGGGTCATTATGCCAACGCCAACTAGCGAACCCTCGGTGCCGTGAACTTCCAGACCCGTCGGCGTGTGCCCGATCGTAAACGCATCGTGGAACTGGGCCAACATTCCCCCAGTGAAATGCATAACTCCCATTACCGCATCTTCCAATCTGCCCTGGGCCAGACCTTGCTGCGCCGAGCGGGCAACAACATCTTCGACCTCATTCTGCAGCACAAAGCGCAAGGCGTCGGCATCGTGGACTGTAATATCGAAGATCACGCCACCGCCCGCTTCGGGCCGGTTGAGACGCCATCCTTGGAGTCGTGGAGGCAGATAGACCGCGTGGAAAACGCGAGCGGCGAGCGGTTGGCCAATTGCGCCCTCCTTAACGAGACGCCGGAGCGTCCGGTGAGTTGCAGCGTTGCGGAGATGGTGGTTGGTTCCAAACACAACTCCTTCCTGGCGCGCAGTCCGAACCATCTCGTAGGCATCGACAAGGTTCAAAGCGAGAGGTTTCTCGCATAGAATGTGTTTGCGCGCCTTCGCGGCAGCAATAGCCTGGGCCTTGTGCAGCTCATTCGTCGTGCTGATGTAAACGACATCAATCGCTTCGTCCGATAAGAGATCGTCTAACTTCGCATAGGCTTTTGGAATTTGGTTTTCCGCGGCGTAGCGCTTGGCGCGCTCGTCGCTACTGCTCATCACCGCCGCGATCTCGCTATCCTTTTGTGCAATGATTGCGGGGATCATCCTCGTGCTCGCGATGTCGCTCGCGCCAATTAGTCCCCACTGCAGAGGTTTAGTTGGTCGGCTCATAAGCGGTTCCTCGATCAAAGGCCGCAACGTCGCTTCGGCATCCGCCACAGGATTCCCGGACAATCAATTTCGGCTGTAATATGATGCGTCGGATTGGGGCAGAGCGATTTTCGATCCGCTGCAGTAACAAATCCGCTGCCGCCTCCCCAAGCTTTGCGGGCGCCGTGTCAACGGTCGTAAGACCCGGCCGGCTGAGGGCGGCGTCCGGAATATTGTTGAACCCGACAACTCCAAAATCGTAACCCGGACGCCGCCCAAGCAGTTGGAGAGCTTGCAGCACGCCAAAGGCTACGACGTCGTTGAAACAGATGGCCCCTGTTGGTGGCGGCGAAACCTTGAGCGCTCGAAGGAGCCCTTCATGTCCACCGCCGCGATTTGGGACGCCTTGAACGATCAGACGTCGGTCATACTTTCGGCCGCTTCGCGAGTGGGCATTGATGTAGCCGTCAACCCGTTCTCGGCTGGAAGAAAGCTCGGGTGACCCGCCAATGAAAGCGATCCGCTTGTGACCGATCTTAAACAGATGGTCCGTGGCAATTTCCGCGCCCAGGGTATTATCGACTCCGACATAGTCAAATCCGGGCACAAACCGGGCATAGGCGACAATGGGAGCCCGCGAAGCCGCTGGACTGTTCCAGGAGCCAGGATCCTCTATTCGCGGACAAATTAAGATCCCATCGGCTGGATACTCCTGCATCGACCGAAGGACACGTTCTTGCTTGGCGGCATTCTCTGAGGTGTTCCCCAGCAGAGTAACGTAGCCGGCCAATCCCAAACGATCCTCAATCGCGACGGCGACTTCTGCGAAGAAGGGATTTGTGATGTCCGACACGACCAAGCCAATCGCCCTTGAGCGCTGCGTCCTCAAGCCGGCAGCACCCCGATGATAAACGTAGCCGAGTCTCTGCATGGACCTTCGAACCCGCGTGCGGGTTTGAGGCGCGACGGTCGGAACGTTTCGCAGGACCAGGGAGACGGTCGCCCGGGAAACGCCCGAATCAGCAGCGATATCGTTCAGTGTGACGCGTGGTGAGAGCATGAATCGAAACTAGATCGATCTATATCTCTTATACCGTGCTATTCCTTAATAGAAGCGCACTATAATAGCCTTATCTTCTAGATCGATCTAATCCGGAAGCGGTTCACCGTCAAGGCTATTTTTTTGAAACCCCGTCCCTCTCTCGCGTCCTCAAAGAGAGAGAACGACGCGCTTTCCTGCCACTACAATTCAGGTTATGGTCCGGCGGACCGATGTTAAAGCAAGTATATGGGCTCCTTAAAAGCGGCTGACCAACTGGCGCATGCCTGTCAATAGACGCGCATTTTTACGACTAACCGGTGCAACGATTGCGGCCGGCCTTGCAGCTTCAACGGCTGGCGATGCCGCAATGTTTGAGCCAAACAACCTGGTTCTGGAACGGAAACGAGTGCCGTTGCCAAAGCTGCCGGACGCGTTCGACGGCTTTCGGATTGTTCTCCTGGCGGATTTCCATCTTCATCCTTTCACCACGGCTAACCTTATTCGGCGGACTGTAGAAATCAGCAACGCTCTAAAACCCGATCTTGTCTTGCTTGGCGGTGACTACGTGTGCAGCTCCGCGGAAGCTGCCTTTGAACTGGGACCGATCTTGGAGAACCTGGAGGCTAAGCACGGCATTTTTGCCGTGCTTGGCAACTACGATCACTATCGAGGAGCCCGCATCGTCTTGGAGGGACTCCGTCGTGCCTCAATTCCCGTCCTAATGAATGAAGGAGTACGGTTGACGGTCGGTGAAGCTTCAATCTTCTTGGCGGGGATTGATTCGGTATGTGCCGGCCAACCGAACCCGAGAGCCGCCTTTTCGGCCCGGAAGAATGAGGCTGTCAGCCTGGTGCTGGTCCACGAACCGGATTACATCAATCAGCTGAGCACGCTGGTTCCGGTGGATCTACAATTGTCCGGTCACACACACGGAGGCCAAGTTCGCCTTCCGGGCTTCGGCGCAGTCATTTTGCCGCCGTGGGGTCAGGCATACGTCGAGGGCTTGTACCGCGTTGGCACGAGCCAGGTCTACACCAGCCGCGGGATAGGGATGGTAGGGGTTCCTTTCCGGCTTAACTGTCCGCCTGAAGTAACGGAGATAACGCTAGTCCAGAGCGCAACCTGAACTGCGATCGGAATCATTTGAGACGAAGAGAGCGACGGTGGCATTTGGAAAAGAGCTCCAGACCTATCTGGAGCAACTTGTCGAAGCTCGCTCGTGCCTCGCTCTCAAGTATGGGCTAAGGCTTTCGGACGGCCTGAGAGATCACTTCCAGCAAGGAGGATAAAGTGAATGGCTTGGCTAAGAGCGCCTGAAACGTGGTGCTCACTGTTCGCATCTGATCGGAATCTCTGCCCAAGCCTGTTACAGCAATGACAGGTACGTCGCCGCCGTCACTGGCACCGAGAGCCCTGATATCACTCAAGAGTTCAAACCCGTCTCGATACGGCATACAAATATCACAGAGCACCAAATCGGGGCGGCTCTGTCTTATGGTTCCAAGCGCCTCCTCAGCATCTTGGCAGACGCGGACTTTTGCGCCGAGTCGAGAAAGGAGAATGTCAAGCAGCCGCCCGACCTCCTCGTCGTCATCCACCGCGACGATCTTGAGATTATCCAATCGCACCTGCACCGCCTCCATGCATCAAAACGCCGTCCGGTAATGCGTTATACTGCGTCAATCTTCCTAAAAAGGCGAGGCTTTTTGCGAAATCATCAATTACAACCTGTAAATAAGGTTCTGAGACGTGTCACGCGCTCGGGCCGCCAGGGCAAAGTGCGGAGCAGGCGAAACGGTTCCGGAGCCATAAAAGGCTTCGGTCTCAGATCGAGGAACCGTTCATGATGCAGGACCGTCAAATTCTTGTTACCCGGCGCGCCATGCCTTTGAGTCGGTCGCGGGTTTGATACTGCGGCATTTCGCCATCCAGATAGAGCACGTGTACCGTTGCGGGCACATGCCACATGGCGAAATCCTTCCCGATACTCAGATGAACGGCAATAGCATCAACCATGCAGGTTTCATTAATGTCGCGCTCTCCAAAAAGCCGCATTCTGCGCTCAAGCCGAACAAATTGCGACCGATTATGGAAATTATGGATCATATAGGGGCTGCATCGCCGGTGCCTCCCCCTGCGGCGACACCGCGCTCCAAGCGGTCAGTGTCGGCTGAGGTTACTGAAAGCGCAGCCCAGACGCAGCCGAAACGAACCTGGAATGCTGCGCCATGGTCTCTTTTCTGCCTGACCCTAGGCGTCTCGCTGCTCGCGATCTCAGTGGAACTGGTCGTTGTTTCCGTCCCCTTGTTCATGACATCTCTTGTCCTAGCGGTTGCTGCGATATTGAACCGGTACGTTGTCAGCGGACTTACCCTAATAGTGCTCTTGTCTACGATTGCCCCGATCGCGCTTGTACTAGCGATCCGAAACGCTCCAGTGCAATGAGTCAGAGCCTCGTTGAGTTACGGGAGTTTTTCCAGAGACCGAAATTCAGACCTGCATCGTCCACCTGATCCACAACTCGCTCTCCTTCTGCAGCGCCAGCGAGTGCCCGGAGAACTGAAGCGCATCTATACCGCCGAGACCACGGAAATAGCCACTCAACGCCTCGAGGATTCGCCGCTAGTCTCTGGGCAAAAAGCTGCCGGCGATCACCCAGAACTGGCGTCGAGTCTGAGACCAAGTAATTCCGTTTTTCGCCTACCCGGCTGAGATGATCATTTACACGACCGACGCCATCGAAAGTTTGCACATGCAGCTGCGAAAAGTGCTTAAGGAAGCCCGCGCACTCAACCTCCAACTCGTTGCCGCTTAGCTGCTTCCACCACCAGTTCCTGGAGAGAATACGAAAGGTAATCAAGGCTTGCTCGAAACTCGGTAAGACATGCTTGTTGGGCGTTGAAGCGTCTTGCGCCTGCGGCTCAATCGGAAGCCCTAATCACGCCCCTGCGCCATCGGCACCACGTTCTCCGCTAGCGCGTATCACGACGTGATGTGCCGTCGGGCAGCCGCGGTATTCAAACCGTTATAACAACGGCTTCGTACCCCTCCTACCGGCAGTTTCGTGTGCTGACTCCAAATACTGCGTTTTTTCGAAACCATGAATGAAGCGGAAACACTGCGGTATAAGTACAATTCAAAAATCCGACATGATGATTGCCAGCGCTTCGACGTCTCCACTCACCCCGCGGGGCCCCACGATCGATATCATTTACAAACTTAAATACGATACGCCATTCGTTCCGTTCACGATCGTGACGAAAAGCAAGCGACG